>JAHJSO010000206.1 GCA_018830385.1 Elusimicrobiota bacterium
AGAGTTGTTGAATGCAAGAAACGCCAAAAAACTGGTGGGAATTTTTTATGATTATGCGATGAATTATGTCATAGATAAAGAAGAACTGAACATTGTGGATGTGGAACCGACAATATCTGAAATGACATCCGTTGCCCTGGATGTACTTGCAAAAAATAAACATGGGTTTTTCCTTATGGTTGAAGGAGCAAAGATTGACTATGCCGCCCATGCAGCGGATATAGCCGGTGTTGTTGCAGAGACATTCGCTTTTGATGAGGCGGTCGGGGTGTGTTATGAATTTGCAAAAAATAGGGATGACACCCTGTTGATAATTACCGCCGACCATGATACGATGGGCATATCGCTCAGCGAGCCGTTTGATTATGAATCACTAAAAATGATTACCGCTTCACCCGAGTATATGGTCACTCAATTCAAAAAAGATGAGAGTGGCGTTTATACATCTGACAGTATAAAGGAGGCGGTCCAGCAATATACCACTGTTGTTGACAACCTGACCGATAGCGAGATTAAATCAATTCAGGACACGAGCAGAGAGTATCCCTATAAGACGGGCTGGATTGTCGGTAGTATAATTGCAGAGCGGCTCAATGTGGCGATTATGAGCGATTCTGTCCGACAGAAGAGTCAGACGGGCGGACACACAGGAAATATAGTTCCGCTTTTTGCCTATGGCCCGCAATCAGGCCTGTTTGACGGGTATATAGATAATACTGAAATATCAACCATTATCACCACCAGGATATTGAAGTAGTCGCCCAACGCAGATAACTGCATAGTGCAACATCGTTCATATATTAGCAATTTCCTCGTGCTAAATATTGCATCGGTGTTCTAGAACCAGCGGGGGACCGTTTTATATTTTTCCGTCCTGTAATTAAAATTTTAAAAAGCACTTGACAAAAAAATTATAATTTTGTATGATTTAACTTCGCAATGAAAAAACGGACAATCTTTACTCTCATCCTGACTTCTTTCCTGATAACGACATTTGTCTTGTCCGGGTCATATGCCCTCTCTGGGGCAGAGACAATAACGCCCATAGCCGAAATTCACGGCAATTATTCCACCGGAAAGATTCTGAACGAAAACCAGGAATATACTGTGCGGGGATGGGTAACGGTTGACAGGGGAATTATATTTCCTCATTCACCGCCGATGGCTTTTTATATCCAGGATAAATCAACCCGCACTGTGGGCGACGTTGTGTATTCACCCGGTATATGCATATTTGACGGGGACCAGGTTATCCCGGTTGGTACAGAAATAAAAGAAGGTTATTATATGGAGATAACCGGTAAAAAAATCCAATATAACGCCCTTACAGAATTGGCTCCTACCAGTTACAAAATCCTGTCAACGACAACGACACTCCTTTCAGAAGGGCTGACAGACACCGACGGGTTACCGCTGTGGTATTCAAACTCGGGCGACATAACGCTGGGCGGTACGAACCTTAAAAGCACGGAAATAGCAGGCCAGCCATTAAGGGTTACCGTCAAGATGCTGGACCTGCAGGCATCAGGAGGCAATGACGGGCCGGAGCAGTTGGAAGGCCGCCTTGTGATGATAGAGGACTGCATAGTCCTTCAGGACTTTCCTGCGCAGGGGCAGGCGTGGCAGCCAGGGACCCACCTGATTGAGTGCATGGGAGCGGATGGCTTCAAAGTGACGCTTGCCATCCAGGAAAACTCAGACGTGCCCGGTAGCCCTTCTTTTCCGCGGGATGTCAGGGTGGATATTATTGGGATTGTCGCCCAGTATGACAGGGGCAGCCCTTCATCGGGTGGCGCAAGGGAAGGCGGGGATGATAAATTGCTGGATGGCCACCAGCTTATACCAAGGTATTATTCGGATTTCCGTCGCAGGCCTATTGAGACGGGGGATGTCCTGTTTTCAAAGAAATCTCTCGCAGGAGTATCGGATACAATGTATGTCGTGGTCGCTGACTCGGGAATAGCAGTAAACGTGAGTTCAACGACAAAAGACACCCTTTCTGTCGTAGTAAAAAGCGAAACCGACCCTGTCGGATTTAATGTTACCCTCACAGAAACCGGCAATAACACAGGCACATTTAAATCAGCTAACTTTGGGGTTTCGGAAGATGCAACTGTGGCCGGTAGCGCCATAAAGGTGCGGGACGGGGATGAAATTTCAGCCATGTATATTGATGCAAAGGACAAAAACGGCAACACGAATCAGACGGTCATAGC
>JAHJSO010000033.1 GCA_018830385.1 Elusimicrobiota bacterium
GTTATACTCTGCTGCGCCCTGGCTATTGACACAAACCCCTCCTCAAGCGGCTGCCTCAGGACTTCAATCACGTTACGGTGAAATTCGGGCAGTTCATCCAGGAACAGGACGCCGTTGTGCGCAAGAGAGACCTCCCCCGGCTTCGGACAGGCGCCACCTCCTATAAGAGCCACATCGGATACCGTGTGGTGCGGGGACCTGAATGGCCTGGTAACCAGAATACCTTCGGATGGAGCAAGACGGCCGGCGACAGAATGAATCCTCGTCGTCTCCATCGCCTCGTCAAAATTCATCACTGGTAAAACCGTCGGGATCCGTTTCGCCATCATCGTTTTCCCTGAACCCGGGGGGCCTACCATAATCACATTGTGCCCTCCTGCGGCAGCCACCTCAATCGCCCGCTTTGCAAACCCCTGCCCCTTCACGTCCGAGTAGTCACTGTCATACTCGTCCATCCTGGTAAATATTGCGCTTGTGTCCGCAGAGCAGGGGCTTATATTGATTTCCCCGTTTAAGAACTGCACTGTTTCTTTCAACGTCTTGACCGGGATTACCTCCGTGCCGTCAATCATCGCCGATTCTCGCGCGTTTTTTGCGGGAATGACCATTCCCTTTATTTTTTCAAGTTTTGACCGTTCGTCCGATTTGACTGCCCCGTGTATTTTCAGTTCCCTGAGTGATACGGCTATTGACAGCGCCCCTTTTATGTCCCTCAGGGTCCCGTCAAGCGCCAGTTCCCCGACGAGAATGTATTCCTGCAGGAGTTCGGGCCGGACGGCGCCGGCCGCAGCAAGTATCCCGACGGCAATCGGCAAATCAAACCCGGCGCCCTCTTTCCTTATGTCAGCAGGGGCGAGGTTCACGGTAATTTTTCTCATCGGGTATTCAAAGCCGGAGTTCTTTATTGCTGCCGTCACGCGGTCCTTGGATTCCGTGATAGACCTGTCGGGAAGCCCTACCGTCGCAAAACATGGCAGGCCGGAAGAAATATCAACCTGAACGTTCACGATATAACCATCCAGCCCGCGGATAGCTGCTGAAAATACGTTTGACAGCATTTTTATATTTCAGGGATACGGCGCCACATTAGAAACGATACTTGCAGGAATCGGCGTTGAAAGCATTCTCTATGTGTTCAATTCTTCCGCCGGTTATTGCAAGGACGTCAAACCTGATATCCCTGTCCCTTATGTCTCTTATTTTCATATACTGGAGAGCCACCTTTATCAGTTTATTTCTTTTGCGCGAGTTTACTGCTAACTGCGGAGGGCCGAACGATAAACTCATTCCGGACGGTGTTCTTGTCTTAACTTCTATAAATACAATTTCCGACGACGGAGCCGCTCCCCCGGGGAAGCCCCGTTTGGTTCTCGTTTCTGCAACTATGTCAATCTCCCCCAAACGGGTCCTGAAGTTCCTGTCAATTATTGAATAACCGTTTTCAAGAAGGTACCGCACAGCCGCCTCTTCGCCTGAGGCTCCTAATTTTTGTCTGGTGTGAGTCATAACAAACTAAAACTTGTTCTGTGCGCGGAACAGATACCGTATTTTTTAATAGCCGATCTGTGTTTTTTTGTAGGGTAACCTTTGTGAACGGCAAAACCGTAAACGGGGAACAGGGTATGTAGTTTTCTCATAATTCCGTCCCTGTAAACCTTGGACACAATCCCTGCACACGCGACGCAGGCGCTCTTCGCATCTCCTGCAATTATGGCCTTCTGCTGAATCCTGACGCCGGGGATGGTGAACGGCCCGTCAACCAAAACCAGATCCGGCAAAACAGTAAGTTTTTTCAGCGCCGACTTCATCGCCCGGTACGTCGCATTGTGTATATTAATCCTGTCAATTACCGACTGCCATACAACCCCTATTCCTATGGCGACCGCATCCCGTACAATGGTTTTATAATACATCTCTCTTTTTCTTTCGGTAAGCGTCTTGCCGTCCGCAAGCCCTTTCAGGCGAAAACCTCCGGGCAGGACAACAGCAGAAGCGACCACCGGCCCTGCAAGCGGCCCCCTGCCGGCCTCATCAACGCCCGCTATAACCTTTATACCACTCCGTTTAAATTTTCTGTCAAAGGCAAACAACATTACTTCGCTTCTTTTGTTTCAACTACCTTCGTATCCGGCGCTTTCGTTTCCGGCATTTTCGCTTCCGGCACTGCATACTCTTCAACCCTTGCCGCCTTGCCGATGAGTTTCCTCAGATAGTAAAGTTTTGCCCTGCGGACCTTCCCCTGTTTAACGACTTCAATTTTCTCAATGGTGGGGGTATAAAGGGGAAAAATTCTTTCAATCCCGACGCCAAAAGAAAGTTTCCTCACGGTAAACGTCTCGTCAAGCCCCGACCCTTTCCTGGACACTACGACGCCTTCAAACGCCTGCGTCCTCTCCGCGTCACCCTCGTGAATCTTTACCGTAACCTTGATGGTGTCGCCGGGCCCGAACTTCGTGAAAACCTTCTTTTCCATAAGAAGTTGCTGCTCTGTCTGATTAAGCATATTTTGCCCCCAAGCGTGCGTTATCATGGTTGGTCTGTTCGCAACGCTTTTTAAGTTACCAACAACGATTAATAAAACATACAAGTTGGTTGTTTATTTTGCCCCTTATTCTGGGTCATTACGAGCCCCGAAGGGGCGAAGTAATCTCATAGATTATCGGCGATGGGATTGCTTCGGGACTTCGTCCCTCGCAATGACACTTCGTGTCAATTATATTTCTTTTTCAATGACAGTAAAATGTCCTTTTGCTCCCGCGAAAGTTTTGCCCTTTCAAGCAGGTCTCTGCGCTTCAGCAAAGTATTCTTCAGGGATTGTCTCGCCCGCCACAGCCGTATCTTTTCGTGATTGCCTGAAAGCAAAACATCCGGAACTTTCATCCCGCGGAAATTGCGGGGCCTCGTATAATGCGGGTAATCCAGGAGACCGTCAAAAAACGAGTCCTTTTCAAACGATTCGCTTTCTTTTATAACCCCGGGAATCAGACGTACAACGCTGTCAACAACCACCATTGCGGGCAGTTCTCCTCCCGTTAAGACGTAGTCCCCGATGGATATTTCTTCATCAACGTCTTTCATTATCCGCTCGTCTATGCCTTCATACCTGCCGCATACAAGGAGCAGTCGCCTGTACCTGGAAAGAGCAAGGGCAACCGCCTGGTTGAATTGTTTCCCCTGGGGTGAAAGCAAAATTACCCTGCCGCCGGCGTCCTCTATCGCCCTGTGTACCGGCCCCGCCTTCATCACCATCCCGCTCCCGCCGCCATAAGGACGGTCATCAACCTTGCGGTTTTTATCTCCCGAGTATTTTCTTATGTCGCGGATTTTGATTTCAATTATTTTATTCTTACGGGCTCTCCCCACTATACCCTCTGAAAAAATGCACTCAAACATCTTCGGAAAAAGCGTAAGGACTTCAATTCTGGTCTTCGCACTCATTGTAATCAACTACTACCTTTTTATTTTTTATGTCAACCTTCCGAATAACCTTTTTCAGCGCCGGTATCATGATTTCGCCGACGACATAAACGTCGTTAGCCCCTGTCCTGATCACTTTATCAATCACCCCTAATTTTTCTCCGGCCGTGTTAAATACCTCGCAGTTTATCAGATCATCAACCCAGTACGTTTCTGCCGGAAGTTTCCTGATTTTAACCCCGATACAATAACCGGAAAGTTTCCTGAAACGGGTATCTAAAAAATTCTGGCTGTTTTTAAAACTTATGAGATAGCGGCTTTGGGATGACGGGCCGAAGCGCCTTACCCGTGATATTTCAAACGGCCCTAGTAGGTTTTCGGCGCGCTCCAGAAAGACCTTGCGCGGTAAAGCGGGTGAACACTTCGTATCAAGACAGACAAGTAGTTCTCCCTTCATCCCGTGGTGCCGGACGACATAACCCACTTTGAGCAAACGTCCGGGTTTATTCAATTATTTCTACGGAAGCCCTCTTGTCCATCTTCGCTGCAGCGGAACCGACTATTATTCGGATTGCCTTAATAATTCTGCCTTCCTTACCTATTATCTTTCCCCTGTCGGTATCCACAACCTTCAGTTCCAATATCGTTGATTTGTCGCCCTGGATTTCCTTCACTTCAACTTTATCAGGATTGTCAACCAGTGCTTTTGCAATCTGAAGCACTAAATCTTTCATTGTGTTAGTCCTCCCGGTCGCCCGCTATCACTTATACCCTTGACATGTCTGCCTTTTTCAGCAGCGATGCGACTGTCGGTGTTGGTTGGGCTCCGCATTTCAGCCAGTAGTCAACCCGCTGGCGGTCAACTTTTAGTTTATTTTCGTTCAAAACCGGGTCGTATTGACCCAGAACCTCAATTGGCCTTCCGTCGCGCTTTTTGTGAATGTCAACAACGACTACCCTGTAGTAAGCACGTTTTGGACGTCCCACTCTCTTTAATCTTATTCGTACAGACACTTTGGTTTATCACCTCCTACTGTCGTGCGCTCACCTTGTGATTATTACTTTTATCGTCTTGCCCCCCGTCGGTTTTTCGGGTGCGTGGACATAAATAATATACACGCCTGTGCCTAACTGCCTGCCTTCTTCGTCAAGTCCGTTCCATTCCAGATAACCGTTGGAGTCAGCCGTCAGATATTTAATAAAATTTCCTGCTATACTGTACACCCGCACATTGGCGTTTGACGGCATGTCTGCAAACTTCAGCGGGATATTATCCGAGTATTTGAAGAGTGATGGGTAGGCGTATGCGTTTTTTACATCAGAAGGGGGTGTAGTAGTGTCAGCAGTCCCTTTAGCATATTTCAAATCACCGTTTGTGTTATCATAATAAGAAATATGCGGCTCGTTGTTTGTATCAAGGGCTATGGCGGTATCATGGCCCACATCTCCTGCTGAGTCAACTGTTTGTGTTGACCATGAAGCACCGGTCCATTTTGCATATTTCAAATCACCGTTTGTGATATCTCTATAAGAAATATGCGGATAATTGTTTGTATCAATATCTATAGATGTATATCCGCCCACATATCCTGCTGAGTCAACTGTCTGGATTGACCATGAAGTGCCTGTCCATTTTGCATATTTCAAATCAGAGTTTGATACATCATAATAAGAAATATGTGGATTATTGTTTGTATCAAGGGCTATGGCGGTATCATGGCCCACATCTCCTGCTGATGAGTCAATTGTCTGGACATCCCATGAACTTCCAGTCCATTTCGCATATTTCAAATCATCGTTTGCGATATCCCAATAAGAAATATGCGGATAATTGTTTGTATCAAGGGCTATGGAAGTATAATAGGAAGAACTCCAGCCCACATCTCCTACTGAGTCAATTGTTTGGACTAACCAAGAAGTCCCGGTCCATTTTGCATATTTCAAATCATCGTTTGCGATATCCCAATAAGAAATATGCGGATAATTGTTTGTATCAAGGGCTATGGAGGTACGATAGCCCACACTTCCTGCTGAGTCAACTGTCTGGATTGACCATGAAGTGCCTGTCCATTTCGCATATTTCAGGTCCCAGTTTGTGCTATCCCCATAAGAAATATGCGGATAATTGTTTGTATCAAGTGCGATGGAAGTATAGTGACCCACATATCCTGCAGAGTCAACTGTCTGGACATTCCAGCCAGCCCACAAAAAACCACTGTTAGTA
>JAHJSO010000034.1 GCA_018830385.1 Elusimicrobiota bacterium
GGCGAAAAGTTTATTGATGTCGGGACCTCGTAAAACAGGACATTCCGGGCATATCTTGTAGCGGTGATTGTCGCCTGTGCAACGTTCCTGTGGTCCTGGTGGGTGTCTTCCGGGTAGTGTCCGAAAATCAGGTTTGGAGATGTTTTCTTTATGATATGTTCAATGTTGTTTATCAGTTCCTTTGTTAATTGGATTTTCGTATCGCCAAAATTCCCCGTAAAAAGTTTCGCACCCAGTCGGGCAGCCACTTTCTTCTGCTCGGAAAAACGCTTTTCCGGGTCGCCGCCCACCTCGCCTTTTGTGAGGACGAAAAGGAAGATTTTGTGCCCCGCGTTTTTGAATTTAATAAGCGTCCCGCCGCATCCGTATTCCAGGTCGTCAGGGTGCGAACCGATAGCAAGGATATTCATTTTTTATTAACCTCCGTATCAATCCCATTTGCTCACAAAGACAAACTCTGGATTGTCTCTTTTATCGTTTCGGTATTTATGCCTGAAATTTCCTTGCCGTAACCGACCAGCAGGGCGGAATCGCAAATCTGGTTTATCCTTCGGGGAATCCCGCCCGAACGTTCGTATATAATGGGGAACACGCCCTGCTCAAAAATCCGATTCTGCGCCCCGGCGATCGTCAGGCGGTGTTCTATGTAGCGGGGCAGTTCTTCACGGGTCAGGGCTTCCAGATGAAACTTCATCGCAATCCTCTGGCTCAGTTGTTTTATGCCCTCTATCCTTTCCTTTAATTCAGGTTGGCCGATAAGCAGAAGTGTAAGCAGGAATTTGTTTTCCGACTGGAAATTCAGCAACAACCGTATCTCCTCAAATATGTTCTTGTCTTCAATGACGTGCGCCTCGTCTATTACGACTACGGTTTTTTTGCCGTCAGCGAGATTGTTTTTCAGGGTGTTTTCCATGGCGATTAGAACGTCCGCCTTGCGCGTCGGAGGCGGCTGAATCCCCAGGTTATGGGCAATCATCTTTAACAATTCAAGGTCATCCAGACGGGGGTTATTTATGATTGCAAGTTTATATACATCCTGTTCCAGTTCTTTCATCAGCGCCCTTGAGAGAAGGGTTTTCCCACACCCATAAACACCGGTGAGCAGTCCCGCCCCCTTGCTTTCTCTGACGACATAAAGCATCCGGGCAAGCCCCTCCTCGTGTTGCTTTGAGTTGTAAAAAAATTTTGGGTCGGGCGTGTTTTCAAAAGGCCTTTCTTTAAGGCCCCAGTATTCTTCATACATAGTTATCCGTCCCATGTGTGCATGTCATTGCGAGGAGCATCAGCGGTTGCGAGGCGAAGCCGAAGCAAACCCCTTGTCTTATGTGTGCAACTTCATCCGTATATCTGCACATCCCTCATGCTAAATATTGCGCATGCTGTTTGAGATTGCCACGCCCTTCGGGCTCGCAATGACACCTTTCAGTGAATAGTTACCCCGCCTCTCATTATGACGTCCCTGCTTTCGTTGCCGCAGTTAAACAATAAGTCAATGGCTGACATAAACGGTAAAAATGTTCCGAAGCATTGCCTGTATTCAGGGTGGACGAATTTCTGGTAAACCAGTTTTATGCCGTTTTTTTCAAACAGACTCTCGTCCATGTAATTCATCCCGCCTGCGCCGGAGAGGTACGTATCTGCCCCAAAATTTTTGCAGATGTCTATTATCCTTTGAGTACTTGTGGTTTCCAGGTTCAATCCGGAACTGAAATGCACCGGCGTTTTTATGTCAAAACACCGCATTAAATATCTTACCGTTTCAACGTTCAAATCCGTGAGTTTCGTCCATTTTTTATTCAAGAGTTCCGAAAAAAAGCCATGGTGCCCGGCGAAGAAAGGGGCGGTTGCATAAGAGTGCTCAATCGTTTTTATGTGGTCATTTGCCCAGCCCGCGCCGTTGTCTATTTCCACCTCTGCGATTTTTTGCATATATTTGGATTTGGACACAATGGGGACCGTGAGCCAGAGCCAGCCGTCCCTCGTTTTTATCTTATTGCGGTTCTGGAATTCTCTTTTCTTATACTGGACGTCGTCAAGGAAAACAAAAACGTCGCTCTTTGCAATTTTATGAAAATACCCCAACCATGGAACGTATTGCGGCTGATGTACGGAAAGTATCATCTCATTCTATTATACCAAAAAAAAGAGGGTTTGTCACCACCCTGCTGTTATTTTCCGCTTTTACTTCCACCCTGCAGTAATTTTTATCCCGCAGGATGCCTGAATGCTTTTGCATGTCAACCTCAATGGCCGCGGGGAGTCGTTTTTTAAGGGTTTCCACGACTATGCCGTTCAGTACTATCTTTATTTCGGCATTGTGTTTGCCTGGGGCGTCCGCATCAACCACAAATCTTAGCGAAGGATAGGTAGCCGTTTGCAATTCCTCGCCCATTGTCGCCGATACCCCTTTTGTTCCAATTTCAATCTCTCTTAGAAATACCTGCCAGTCGTCCGGCCGCCATTTACCTGCAACGTAAAACCTGCCGGTCCTGATAGCGTCCAAAACCTCTTCCCGGTTTAGTGAATTAACGAACAGTATGTTCCTGGCCATGTTCATGTAGGTGCCGTTATAGCCGTCGGAGATGTAGTCCAGTTCGCCGAACGCCCACACGGGTTTTTTTCTTTTGTTCTCTTGGTATTCGTTTAATACCCTGTCCCACAGTCCACCCGGAACGCCGACGATATCGTCCCCTTCCCAGAAGTAGGCAAAGCCGGTGTAGTTTCGCGTTTTCACCAATGAATCGGGGTATGGTTTTGTCCGGACTTTCACGCCGTTTAACTCCGTCGCATTTTCATAATTCCGCGCCTCGGGGTGCGCCCAGAAGACGATTCCTTTCTGCGAAACCACGTAGTCAATAAGCGACTGGTATGGCACCTCGCCCCCGTCCGTGTATTGACTGTAATCAGGGGATTTGAATGGAAAGTTATTGACGATAAACACCGCTGAAATCAACAGCACAAAAACCGCGGGGCCAAAGTGTTTTTTAATCAGTAGCATGCCCAATAATAGCGTCGCGACGGGCCAGAGAAGAATTATCCTGAATTTTTCAGCGCCCCTGTTGCCGAGGACAGGAAGGTTTTTAAACTGTTCCGGGTCATCAAGCCCGGTTACGACCAGGTGTTTGTGGGCATTGTTCAGCGTAAACCCCTTTGTGAACGGCGAGCCGCTCCAGTAGTAATGCGGGGTGGACTCAAA
>JAHJSO010000207.1 GCA_018830385.1 Elusimicrobiota bacterium
CGCCTGCAGCCGGGTTCGCCCTCGGAATTGACCGCACCGTAAACCTTTTAAAAAAATCAGCCGCCGCAAATAAAACCGCCGGCCTCTCCGGAACCATCGGCCCGGCTACGCAAAACGCGTTAGCAACACAAAACGCACCGGTCGCCATAATCTCACGTCCGGACGTTGCGTCCGTCCGTGAATCTCTTAAATTGTCAAAACTCCTCATTGCAGAAAATATCATAACCGCCGGTCCCTGGCCTGAAAGAAGCATTAAATCGCAGATGCGCCTGGCTGAGACCCTCGGTTCAGGTTACGCCATAATAACAGGAGAAGAAGAAGTCGCAGCAGGAAATTATACCTTACGGGATATGACCGGCAGGTCCCAGGAAAAACTGACTGCGGGAGAGATAAAAACGAGATTGCTTCGTCGCTAATGCTCCTCGCAATGACACGGGAAGATGTGAGTAAAATCACATTGAAGTAAATCTGAAAAAATGCTAAAATACTTCTCATTAACCATAGTTGCGCTGGTGGTTGCGGCCGGGGCGTATTTTTACGTTACGGGGACGACTAAAATAGAAATTGGCATTAACGTGGGCTCAACCGAATACATGGCGAAAGACGAACTCCGTTTTGAAGCCACGATAAAGAATATCGGGAAACAGCCGGGCTATTTTTTTATTGACGTAAAATCGGACATTGGGAAATTCACACCGCACCTTTTATACCTTGCCGGAAACACGGAACAGCCTGTGAGTTATACGCATGCAATACCTCCGCAGATTACACCCGGGAAGTATGCCGTTGACATAACGGTAAAAACCAGGGCAGCCATACCGTTCATGAAAACACAAAAGGTTAAGACCTCAGCCGCTAAAACTTTCTTTGTTGAAATAAAACAACCGCCGCCACCCGTTGTCCGGATACCTAAACCCAAACCCCCGGAACCACTGATGATGGGTAATATTAAATTCGTGTCCCTGCCTCAACAAATGATATATCACTCGCTGTACAATGTCCGATTATTAACGGAAAACATTTCCTCAAGGCGCGGGGATTTCGTCGTCTGGCTCATTATTACCGGCCCCGAGAACACCTTAAAGGTATATTCGCAGACGGTCACAATGGCTGCGCTGGAATCCCGGGAGATTGAATTTGTCACGGACGCGAAGCCATCAGACCCGCCGGGTGAATATTTCGCAAGCGCGGAAATGAGGGAACTCCCCGCCGACCGTCTCCTATCGTCCGATGCAGCCGTAACGACACTGACAGACATGCCTCCGAAGATTGAGTTTAAGAAGATGGATGTCTCCAAGACCCGCGACATAACGATACTGTGTGACATAACGGACGACGTCAGGGTTGAAACGGCGAAACTCTTTTATGAAGACCCCCTGAGGAATTGGACGACAACATACAACATGGACATCGTCTCCGGCACAAGGACCTCAGGGGCATGGTCGTGTTCGTTCAGGCCTTACAAAAAGGCAAAAAATTTTAGTTTCTACTTAAAGGCAACGGATTCAAAAAATAATACCTATCAAACAAACAAAAATTCCGTCTCGGTGGTGAAAAAATGAAAAGGCGTCAACTAATCGGTATCCTGATTTCAGTCATTGCAACACTGCTGGTTTTAATCCTCACAGTTTTCGGCGTTTTCAGGACGTGGGAACACAAGTTCTACGATTACAAGTTTATTCTGAGGGGCAAGATTGAACCCTCACGGAATATTGTTATTGTAGGGATTGATGAGGACTCTCTTTCAAGGTTCGGGAGATGGCCCTGGCCCAGGAGCATACTCGCGGTGGCTATAAGGAACCTGAAAAAGGCAGGGGCGACGGTTGTCGGTACCGATATAATCTTCCCTGAACACAGTCAGGACCGCAACCATGACGTTGCATTCGCCAGCGCCCTCCGGTTTTCAAAATCTGTGGTCGGGGCGACCTTCTTTGAGATGGCTCCCGAAAAGGTGATTGACGTTGTTGACGGCCAGATACAGATACATGAGGTCTATGAAAGGAAACTCGTCCTGCCGGTTAAACTATTCCAGAATACGTACGCCCGGTTGGGCTTCACGAACGCCTATCCCGACGACGACGGTGTTCTCAGGGGGGCGCAGATGATTGACGAATACCATGACGAAAGGTATTATTCTTTCAATGCGGAGATATCGGCACTTTTTACCAGGAAGAATCCTGAAGAACTCGGCATCCCGGCGTACATACTTGCAAACTTCCGCGGAGGGGGAAAGTCATACACCAGGTATTCATTCTCTCTGATATACGACGCCGCTTTCCCGAAAACATGGGTAAAAGACAAAATCGTCCTGCTGGGCTCCGTTGCAACAGGCGCTTTTGACCATTACCCGACACCTTTTGACAAGATGTACCCCGGGGTTGAGTTCCATGCCACGCTCATAGACAACATCCTCGTTAAGGACTACATCAGACCGCTCCCAGACACAGTAACCCTCCTGCTGGTTCTACTCTTCGGCGTCGGCATCGGGTACATCGGCATAAAAACGAAAACACAGCATGGGATTCTTTCGTTTTCAGCAGTCCTTATTGTATATTTCATAATAACCATGTTCCTGTTTTCAAAGTATAACGTCCACATGGACTTCTTCTCACCGACGCTGTCCCTCGTTATTTCATACATCTCCCTTATGGGTTACAGATTCAGAGGCGAGGAGAAAGAAAAAAGGTGGATAAAGAAAACCTTTTCCTACTACCTGAGCCCTTCGGTAATCAATGAACTTACCGAAAGCCCCGAAAAACTCAAACTCGGCGGTGAAAGGAAAAACCTTACCGTTTTGTTC
>JAHJSO010000208.1 GCA_018830385.1 Elusimicrobiota bacterium
ATGAGATTGCTTCGCCCCTTCGGGGCTCGCAATGACAGCGAAATGAGATTGCTTCGCCCCTTCGGGGCTCGCAATGACAGTTCGTGTCAACTTATGAACAGGATAACACAAAAATTTAACCAACTCCGACGGCAAAACAAAAAAGCACTTTCCTGTTTTATAACGGCCGGCTATCCGGACTTATCAACGACGGGAAAAATCATCCGAACGCTTGAAGATTCCGGGGTTGACCTTATTGAATTAGGCGTTCCTTTCAGCGACCCCATTGCAGACGGCCCCGTTATCCAGCACTCTTCTGCGGCAGCCCTGTCAGGAGGCGTTTCCCTGAGAAAGGTTCTGGATCTGGTGAAGCAGGTCAGGGTAAAAACGGACATTCCAATCGTGATAATGAGTTACCTGAACCCGCTGTACAGTTACGGCCTGGACAGGTTTTTTTCTGATGCGGCGAAATCGGGAGTGGACGGTCTGATAATCCCCGACATAATAATGGAGGAATCATCCGGTATCAAACGTTTAGCCGGAAAGAATAACGTTTTGTTATCTTATCTTGTTGCTCCCACGACGTCTGAAAAAAGACGCAGAAAAATTCTTAAACATACCGGCGGTTTTGTATATGCCGTGTCCCTGACGGGTGTTACAGGTCCAAGGAAAAACCTGACTGCGGGATTACGGGAATTCTTAACAAAACTCCGCAGGGAAACGCGCAAACCGGTCCTGCTCGGTTTCGGGATATCAAACCGGAGACAGATAAGAACAATTAAGAAATACGTTGACGGAGTAATAATCGGCTCAGCCCTTATAGATATAATAAGAAATTCAGAAAGGCCGAAACTCCACGGCAACATAAGGAATTTTTTAAGGGGTATAAATGAAGAACTCAAAACAAAATAAGAAAACGCCACAGGAAAACCTCTGGACAAAGTGTAAGAATTGCGAGCAGATAATTTACAATAAGGAATTAGAGGAGAATTACAAGATATGTCCCAAGTGCGGGCACTATTTCCGGCTGTCATCCGCAGAGAGGATATCGCTCCTGACGGAACCGAAGACGTTCAAGGAATGCAACGCAAAACTCTCGTCGGTTGACGTGCTGGGTTTCCCTGAATATGCAAACAAACTCAAGGCCGTCCGCAGGGAACTGAAACTGAACGATGCGGTCGTTACCGGCGAAGGGATGATGGGCGCCCACAGGTTTGTCCTGTGCGTACTGGAATTTGATTTTATGGGAGGGAGTATGGGGTCTGTCGTGGGCGAGAAGATAACCCGCGCGATAGAAAAGGCGACAAAAAGAAAACTCCCCCTGGTAATCGTTTCGGCAAGCGGCGGCGCAAGGATGCAGGAAGGGATTTTCTCCCTTATGCAACTGGTGAAAACGTCGTCCGCACTGGCCGCCCTGCATTCAGCCGGCCTGCCATATATATCCGTATTGACCCACCCGACGACAGGCGGGGCGGCTGCATCTTTTGCGATGCTGGGTGATATAAACATAGCGGAGCCGGGCGCCCTGATTGCGTTTGCAGGCCCGCGGGTTATTGAACAGACGATAAAACAGAAACTTCCCGACGGGTTTCAACTTTCAGAGTTCCTTCTGCAGCATGGTATGATAGACATAATCGTTGAGAGAAAAAAACTCAAATCCGCTTTAATAAAATTCCTGGACATGTTTAAAAAATAAATGCATGGCTGACTATTTTGCAAAACTTGAAGGGCTGGGCGGGCTGGAATACAGGGGTATTAAGCCGGGGCTTTCACGGATTAGGGGTGTGCTTGAAAAAACGGGGATGCCTCATGAAAAATTTCCGTGCATTCATATCGCAGGCACAAACGGGAAGGGGTCAACTGCGGCATTCGTCTCATGGATACTTGAAACGGCCGGCTACAGGACAGGGCTTTACACCTCGCCGCATTTAGTGAGCCAGTGCGAGAGGATAAGCATAAACAGTAGGGACATAACCCGGGATGAGCTGGCTGCCGCCGCCAGGTCACTCTGGAAATACGTGCGGGAATTTTCACTTACCTACTTTGAATTATTCACGGCAATCGCTTTCGGGTATTTTGCGGATAAAAAGGTTGATGTGGCGGTAATTGAGGTAGGGTTGGGTGGAAGGTATGACGCCACGAACGTCATCCGGAATCCCCTCGCAAGCATCATAACCGACATTGACTATGACCATACTGAATTACTGGGAAAAAAACTGGTTGACATCTCCTCTGAAAAGGCGGGTATAATAAAGGACGGATCGCCGGTGGTTACTTCCAACCGCAACGGTGTTGCCATGCGGGTTATTTCAGGGGAGGCGTCCCGTCATAAATGCGACCTTTACCGCCTCGGTAGGGATTTTTTCTACAAACAGGGGCCCGTTGACTGGCAGGGACTCAAACAGAAATTTTCATACAGGGATACTGAAAATTCCTATGAAAATTTACAGATCGCCCTACCCGGCAGCCACCAGGTGAAAAACTGTTCCCTTGCTTTAATGTGTTCAACATTGCTGAAGAATCAGGGATTGCGACTTGCGCCGGGGGACATCCGGGCTGCGCTGAAGAGGGTGACATGGCCCGGCAGGTTTGAGGTGCATGGAAAGATTGTCCTGGACGGAGCCCACAACCCGCGCGGCATAACGGAACTTATGGGAACGCTAAAAGAATATTCATCTTTCCTTAAATCGGAGGGTATCGCTTTTATAATAAGCATAATGAAAGAAAAGGATTACAGGAAAATCATCAGACAGGTTGTAAAACACGCGAAAAAAATCATCCTGTATAAACTAAAAAATGAAAGGGCGGTCCAACCCGGTGTCCTGAGGATGCTTGTGGAGAGTGTAGCCCCGGGACTGCCCGTGGTTGAGGCGGGGAGTTTTGATGAAGCTGTCCGGGCCGTGAAAGACGAAAAACTCGTATGCGTTACCGGCTCCCTGTACATGGTGGGGGAATGGAAAAAACAGCAATCGGCGTTGACATAGGCGGCACAAAGGTTAAACTTGGCGTTGTTTCAAAAACCGGAAAGTTAATAAACAGGTCGGTCATTGAAAACACGCCGCGCTCGCCCGTGGAGTGTATGAAAAGAATCGTTTCGGCGGTTTCATCGCTCCTTCGGACGGTTGACGGAAGACATAAAAATATATCCGGGATAGGCATTGCCGTTGCGGGAGACATTGATTGCAGAAACGGCGTCGTGAGATTTTCGCCTAATCTGGGCTGGAGGAATGTTGAAATCCGCAGGTATTTTAAAGGGCATTTCAAAACAGACGTCTTTGTGGAAAATGATGCAAACGCGGCTGCCTGGGGAATATACTGCGTTGAATTAAAACGGAAGTTAAAGAATGTCGTGTGTATAACGCTGGGCACGGGGGTCGGCGGCGGGCTTGTTATTGACGGCCGGCTATACAGGGGTTCAACCGG
>JAHJSO010000209.1 GCA_018830385.1 Elusimicrobiota bacterium
GATTTTTACACGCCTGTAACTTTTGTCCGACACATGATGAAATGCGCTGAGTGACATAAGGGTGCCGGCAAGAATGACACTGCATCCGTTCCCGATGTTCGCCGCCCTCATTTTTGCTATATCTATCGCCGAGTAGAAAGGTTTCTGCGGGTTCTTCCACACATCGTCCGACTCGCTGTCAACGATTATCAGTTTGAGGTTCCTGAACGGCAAAAACACCGCCCCCCTCGTACCGACGGCTATTTTAACTCTGCCCGAAACCGCCTTTGTCCATGTTTCATACTTCCTGTCCTCACTCAGGTCGCTGTGCCATACGGGGACATCTAATTTTATCCTCCGGGACAACTCCGAAGCAACGTATCCCGCGGTGATAATTTCAGGGAACAGTATTATACACTCATCCCCTGGCGCAAGTTTGTTGAGCCGGTCAATATAAAATTCAAGCCGGCCCGGAAAACACAGGTTGTGCAACACCTCTACAACATGGTCATCCTGAACATGACCGCCCCGTTTAATTCTCCCGGTTGACGGCAACGGGCTTCCTTCTGAAAGGCCCGTGGTCAGATCGTCGGACGGCGGTTCGGCAGCCGTTCCCAGTTCCCGTCCATCCGGCCTGACAAAAAACGACTTTTTTACCGGAAACATGCACTGCAGCGCCTCTCCCATTGAACACACATACACGTCTGAAATAAATTTTGCAGTCCGGAAAAGTTCGCCGGTTATTACAGGGTTGTTATCCAGGATTTTGTATATATCTTTTACAGGGCTGACGTCCGTATCTTTTCGGACGCTGGTAACAAACCCCAACCGCCTGTACCTGCCAAACGGCACAAGAACGCGTACCCCTGCGGGTATTTGTCCCGGCGAGCCAATATTTCCGGGCAGGGCATAAATAAAATTTCTTTCTACGGGGATGGGGATTGCTACTTCAATAAACATCTCAGCAATTTCATGTCCTCCCATACATACGGCTTGAGGGACGGGTTACGCAGGAGGGCTGCGGGATGGTAGGTCGGTATCAGTTTTATATTATCCATATCGTGCACCTGCCCCCTTAGTTTTGATATGCCCGTTTGCGTTCCAAGCAACGTCCGGGCAGCGGAGTTGCCGAGCGTCATCATTGCAACGGGTTTTATCACTGCAATTTGTTTTTTTAAGAACGGCAGGCATTGCGACACCTCCTCTTCCGTCGGAGGCCTGTCATTGCCCCTCCTGTCGGGTGTTCCGGGGTTAATCATCGGGTGGCATTTGACTATGTTCGTAATGTATGTGTCTTCCCTCTTTAATCCGATTGATTCAATTATCTTCGTGAGTAACTGGCCCGCCCTGCCGACAAAAGGCCTGCCCTGCCTGTCCTCATCGTAGCCGGGTCCTTCCCCGACGAACATTACCTTTGTCCCGGGACAGCCCTCTCCGAAAACAACGCTTATCCGGCTTTTATGCAGGGGACATTTTTTGCATCCTCTTACGTCTTTTAAAATTTCGTTGATTAGTTTCTCTTTTTCAGACGCAATGTCTTTAGCCGGCGGTTTAGCTGCACCCTTTTCTACGCCGCTGCGCACACCCGTCCCTGAAAGATTAGCGGCATTACTTGCCCCCGCCACTTTGGGGTCGTACCACAAAACATCTGTTTTATCCAGTAGCACCGCTTCCGCGAGGACTTTCCTTGCGTCTTTCAGGACGCCGATAAGTTTCCGTCTTATATTTTTTCTTTCCATTTTTTCTTTATGTACGGCCACAGCATAGCCGCAAACCGCCTTTTTGTTATCCTGCCGAAAGGCCGGACGTTTAACTCCCTGTCAATTATATATCCCCGCGTCAGGTCACCGCCTGTGCTCGTGTGCGGGTTGGCTACGATTATGTCCAGGTTTTTCTCCCTGAGTTTGGCGACGGCATTCCTGATAAGACCTCCCGTCTCAAGGGCGAACCCCACCTTTAATTTCTTCCTCAATCTGCCGGTTGCTTTAAGTATGTCTTCCGTTGGCACAAGGTTGATGCGGACAGATCCCCTCTCTTTCTTTATCTTGGTGCGGCGTGGGTTTTCAGGCCGATAATCGCACACGGCTGCCACCGATATAAAAATGTCGGAGCCGCCAATGTTATCCTTAACCGCCCTGTACATCTGCCTTGTTGTTTCCACCCGGATTATTTTTATTTTGTTCCTTATCTTATCCGGAAAGTCCGGCAGGGGGTCGGCGCCTCCCATGACAAGCGTAACCATCGCCCCGTCACTAAGCGCCTCCATTGAAAGAAAATACCCCGTCTTCCCCGAGGAGGCATTCGTGATAAATCTCACCGGGTCAATAAACTCTTTTGTAGAACCGGCAGTAATGAGAACCCTGGGTTTTGTGAAGGGCATCGCCTATAGTTATTTCCCTTATAGTTATTTCCCTGCTAAAATAGAGATTATCCTGCCCGTTATTTTACCGGTGGGAACAAGCCGTCCTATGCCATTTTCCCTGCAGGCGAGAGCTCCCTCTTCTGGCCCAAGGAAGCGGTAGCCCCTTTTGATGAGTGTTTGGACATTCTCCTGAGTCACCGGGTTAAGCCACATATTGGAATTCATTGCGGGACAAATCAGCACCGGGCAAACCGCCGACAGGACTACGGAAGTAAGCAGGTCATCTGCAAAACCGGACGCTATGCGGGCTATTGTATTCGCCGTTGCAGGGCTTATAACGATAACGTCCGCCCAGCCGGCAAGGGACAGGTGTCCTGGGTCATAGGAATATTCTTCATCAAACATAGACCTGTAAACCCTGTCGGCAGATAACGTCTGAAGGGTAAGCGGCGTAATAAATTTTTCGGCCGATTCCGTCAGAACGCATTTTACCCTGATGTCCCTGCGGACAAGTTCACGCACAAGTTCACACGTCTTGTAGGCGGCGATACTGCCGCATATCCCTATTAAGACGTTATTATTTTTCTTTCTTGCGGGGTTTTGTTTTCTCATGTTTCTCTTCCAACTTCTTCGCCGGGACGGGTCGCTCTGCCTGTTTTTCCTGCGACCTTACCACCTTTTTCCTTGAATCAAGCGAAGGCAGTTTTGATACTGTCTCAATGGTAACCTTACCGGTCACTATTTCTTCCACCGCAGTGTTCAGTAATTGCGGGAAAGACAAAAACTTGTATTCTTCCTTGTTCTTTAACTCCTGAGCCCACCGCGCTGCCAGCGGTATAATGCGGTATCTGTCGTAGTCGCCGTTAAGCAATAATTCTTCTATCGTCCGGCTTTTCACTTCCACGGTTTTTGTCTTTACCTCCCCCTCCGCCTTTTCCTCCGGTTCTCCTGTTGTTTTTCTTCCTGATTTCTCTTCTGCTTCTTCTTTTACCTTCTCCGCCGTTTCTTTTGATTTACCTGCTGTTTTTTCTGACAAGTTCCGGTACCTCCGTTTCAAGCGTTTCCTGCCTGTGCCTTTTTAAACCCGGATATTTCGTTTTTTAAACGTGATATCCTTGCGTGTTCGGCGGTTATTATTGAGCGCGCCTGTTCAACCGCTTCATTTAATTTATCGTTAATAACGAGGTAGTCGTAATCGGTAATGTATGAAATTTCCTTCCTGGCATTCTCCAACCGCACCCTTATGGTTTGCTCGTCGTCCTGCCCCCTGTTACGGAGACGGTGTTCAAGCGCCTTTAACGAAGGCGGCAGGATAAAAATAAAAACCCCTGACAGGTACTGTTTTCTTATTTTTCTCCCGCCCTGCACGTCTATATCAAGGACGATGTCCCTGCCCGACGACACTGCGTCCCGCAACTGTTTCTTCGGGGTGCCGTAGTAATGGCCGTGAACGCGTGCCCACTCTGCAAGTTGTCCCCCTGAAACCATTCTCCTGAATTTTTTTTCAGAGATAAAAAAATAGTCCCTGCCGTCAACCTCGCCTTTACGGGATTTCCTTGTGGTAACCGAAACGGAAAATACGGCGCCCGGCATTCGGGAGAGCAATTCCCTGTAGATTGTGGTCTTACCGGCGCCCGACGGCGCAGAAATTACTATTATTAAACCTTTTGTCATTATTCAAATTCTCCTTCCAGAATTTTTTTCTTTGCTAATTTATATGACCATCGAGAAATGGTAGATTCTCGTGGGGCTGTAATTTCTAAATTTTTCTTTTAATTTTTGAAACGATGATGGTATTGTTGTCGCCATATCTATGGAAATAACTTTGTTTGTTCCTGTAAAAATTGTTTTATCCTTTGCTCTGCTAAATCGCAGTATTTTTTATCAATATCATAAGCAACATATTTTCTATTAGTTTTTAGTGCCGCGATACAAGTCGTTCCAGCGCCTACGAATGGATCAAGAACAACATCTCCCTCGAATGTATAAAGTTGAATAGTACGATAAGGTAGCGCAACTGGAAAGGGGGCAGGATGTCCTATTTTACTTGCTCGTTCTGCTGAAAACCTCCAAACGCTTTTTGTAAATTCTAAAAATTCTTCTTTTGAGATGGTGCTTTTTCTCTTGAGTGGGTTTAACCGAGTAAAAGTATCTTTACAAAAAACAAGAATGTATTCGTGGACATCTCGTAATACTGGGTTGTTTGCTTTTAGATAAGTTCCCCAAGCTGTTGAAGAGCTTGCGCTACTTCCTTTATCCCAAAGCAATTCGCCTCTCATCAAAAAACCAATATTATGCATATCTTCGATGATATAACTATGAAGTGGTAAATAAGGCTTTCTGCCTAAATTAGCGATATTTATGCAAGCCCTACCGCCGGGCACTAAAACCCTGTGCGTTTCTTTGAATACTCGCTTTAATAACTCCCTGTAATCTTTGAGAGATAAATTTTCATCATACACTTTTCCGACATTATAAGGTGGTGAAGTGACCATCAAATGAACACTATTGTCTGGAAGTTCCGTCATTGCCTCGCTGCTTTTGCAAAAAACTTTGTTAATATACTGCGGATTAATTTGATTTTCAACATATTCAACATCTTTTCCATTATTTAATCCCTCGTAAAGTTTGCTGTCATAAAATTTCGACGAGTCATGGTTAATTCGACCCGGTGCACCAAAGGCACTGGTTTGTGTTCCGCTCTTTCTTTTATTGTAAAAACTTTGACTTTTCATGGTTGTTTATTCTTTTGATTGCCGCAGAAGTGCTAAAAATTTTTGTGCTTTTGCCTCGTAAGTGGTTTCTTTATTGGCTATTCCAATCATTTCTCCTAGTTTTTTACGCGTCTGCATGCTGGAGAAAAACTCTCTTTCTTCTTTCAAAAGATTAAGAACATTTTGTTTTAATTCCTCATAATCGTCAAATCTGTAAAATCCTTTGTGAGATGTTGACTTGATGTTTTCCCCGTTATTATCCAGCGGGCTTGGATTTATTGACCAAAAACCCTGTATAATTCCGTTTCTTTTCAAGTAATCAACTTTTTCATAATAACTTTTAGTAATGGGAGTATTGCCGATGATAATAATCGGTATTTTTGAGGCGGAGAAACTATAGACACGAATGTTAATGCTTTTTCCAATAGATTTTAGCATTGTGTCTGATCTTAAAAGACCAGGATTTCCTTGATGCGTTTTATAATCGCCAATACATACTAAATCTTTATTTTTTGCAATAAATTCCCAGTTCCAGACCACCGACATTTTAACTTCAACAATCATCAAAATGTTTTGCGGTTTCTGAATAACATCTTTTGTTTTGCAAATGGCAACATCAGCCGGCGATTGATTTGTTAGTCCTATTTCTTCGGAAATAACACCATGGACAGAGTAACCACCAACATCCTTTGCTATTTCGCTGAATAAGTCTGTAGACCATTTTTCTGTATAAGAGCCGATCAATGAATTTCGGCTCTGTAAGGTTGTTTTTACACCGTCATAGTTTTTGGGCCAATAGGCCAAATATTTTTTATCTTTTGTTACATAAAAAAGTTGTTCCAGAGTAGCAAACTCAAGTGATTTTATAAAAAAGTCTTTCTCTTGCTCCTTTTTCCAAAGTGTTGACATAGTTTTATTTTATTAACTCCTCAATTAAAGCCAAACTCTTCTTTTCCCAACTGGCGGAGAGGAAGGGATTTGAACCCTTGATACCGTTTCCAGTATATACGCTCTCCAGGCGTACCCCTTAAACCACTCGGGCACCTCTCCAGTCCACCTCAATCATTCTCCAATCTATAAAAGGATGCTAAGTTCAACCAGTTAATGTTACTCTCAACCCTGGATGCAATATCA
>JAHJSO010000210.1 GCA_018830385.1 Elusimicrobiota bacterium
AAGGGAACTCACCATGAGGTTGATTCTTTTTTTCCATTCTTTTCCGAGCGCTAATTGTTCGGGGGTAGGGGTAGCGTCTGCAACTTCAACGGGGATTTCGCCGTCCTCCGTGCGTACCGTTCTATCAATTGAAATGAACCGGATTATTTTATCCCTTTTGAGTTTATTCCTGCACAGGTTTATCGCTATGGTAATCAGCCAGTTCCGGAATTTCTGACCTGCCCTGAACCAGCTGAGTTTACGCCATACCTGCAGGAACGCTTCCTGTGAAATGTCCTGGGCGTCCTGATAATTGCCCATCATCCGGTAACAGAGGTTGAAAATTGTATTCTTATGCCTGTCCACCAGGACGGCAAACGCCTCCCCGTCTCCGGAAAGGGCTTCCTTTATCAGAACCACATCGTCTACAACTATGGGGTCAGGTCTTGCATCATTTGACATTCGTAAAATCGGGGACGCAGGTCCTGACATTTGACCTTTGCGCCGCACCCCTTAAACATTATGTGCAATTTAGAAGGAAAAAATATTTCATCAATGGGGCGGCGGGGCGGCGGTCATTCACCCTGCAACAACTGAAAGAATACGTTTATGATTACAGCAACGAAAAAAAGCACTATGCCCAGGGCAATGCCCGTCTCAAAATTACCTTTTGTCGTTTCAAGGGCTATCGTGGTCGTCATTACGCGGGTGAAACCCTTTATATTGCCGCCGACCATGAGCGTCATACCCGTTTCACCTATCACCCTTGAAAATCCCATAATAACGGCGGACAGAAATGCAAACCTTCCCTGTTTTATTATTGTGATAACGACCTGGCCGGTGTCCGCCCCGAGTGCGCGGGCGGTTTCCGACGTCTCCTTTGCCAGTGATTTTATCGCAGAGAGTGAAAGGGCGCAGATTATCGGCGTGGCAAGAATCGCCTGGGCTATCATCATAGCGTAGGGCGTATATAACAACCCGAGCGGGCCGGCAGGTCCCTTCCTGCTTAAAAACATATAGACCACAAGCCCTATTAAAACCGCAGGGACAGCCAGGAAGGTATTTAGTATCCAGATAACCACCCTCTTAAACCTGAATTCCCTGAGAGAAAGAAAAATCCCGGCGGGTATGGCTACAATACCTGCCAGCACCGTCGCAGAACCGGATACAACCAATGAGAGAAAAATAACGTCAATCATAAGCAAACTTCACCCGCGGTTACAGTTAATAAAAACGCCAGCAGGTTTCATTTTTTTCTAAATCGGCGGGCGTTCTTTCTTATCAGCGCAAAAAAACTGTCAACAACATTCCGCCTGTGTATCCACACACAATTTTCGCACGACCATACCTTTTCGCCGGACCCCTGCGCCCTGACGAACACGCCGAGTTTTTTATCACCACAGGGATAAAAAGGACAATAACAGAAAGTGCAGTCCTCTTGTGCGCTGTGACAGGGGAAATACCTGCACGCCCTGTTTAGGCGCTCAACCGCACCTCTTTTTGTTTTGTTTTTAATTCTGCTCATTGCATTAGTACCTTCCCGAAGCAATCTCCCGCACCCCCGTGTCATTGCGAGGCGCAGCCGAAGCAATCTCCCCTGCCCAACACGTCGCTGCATCACAACAGTAGCGAAGCAATCATCCCTGCCACCACCGCCAGCGCCGAGCATACATAAGATAACCTGACAGCGTCTTTAATATGCCCCGCCTCCAGTTCCGTCCTCTCTTCGCCCAGAAACGGCTTAACCACCTGCCTGCCCTGGTAATAATTTACGCCGCCCAGCCGCACTCCCAAAGCGCCCGCCACACCTGCTTCCGGAACGTCGCTGTTGGACTTGCCGTACCGCATCACGGCAAGAAACGCCCCTGTCCCGTCTTTACCGCACAGCCATGCGGCAACCGGTATCAGCGCCCCAGTTACCCGTGCAGGAACAAAATTTACAACAGTATCAATCTCTGCCGCGAAATACCCGAAGTCATTATACCTTTCATTCTGGTACCCCACCATTGAGTCCAGCGTGTTTACCGCCTTGTAAGCGATGGCAAGCGGCGCCCCGCCGATAAAGGCATAGAACAACGGCGAAACAATTCCGTCAACAGTGCTTTCCGCCGCGCACTCAACCGTTGCGCGAATAATTTCCTTTTCAGACAGGTCTCCCGTGTCGCGGCCCACAATCCTTCGCAATTTCTGCCTCGCATCCTGCAGGTCTCCAGTGACGACCGCCTCATATATGCCCATACACTCCTTCTTTAAATCGGCGGCCGACAAACTCGTATAAATGAGAAATGCAGAAAATATAAGCCCCGTGTATGCACCAATTTTATTCGCAAGATAAATCAAAACCGACGTTCCCGCAACTGCCGTAAAAATAACGGTAACAACCAGTATCAGCCCGCTGAGGCGTTTATTCACGCCAGACCTGTACAGCGGTTTCTCTACGATAGTTATCAGCCCGCCGATCCCGCGGACAGGATGAGGCATCCACTGCGGGTCGCCGAGTATCAGGTCGGTAACGTACGCGACAAGTATGGCAAAACTATTTGCGTGCAACATCATACACATATTCACACATCCCTTATGCTAAATATTGCGTCCATGTTTGCGCCCGTTCAGTAATTTGTAAAAATATCTGATGTCAATATTATCCCTTACCATGCCGGCAAGTTTGTCGTATTCCATGTCCTGGTTGAAACTTTCTTCAGGGAAAACCGGCTGCCACCCCTTTTTTACCCGCACGTGATTTATAAAACTTCTCCTGAATTCCGACGAGTCAAAAATACCGTGTATGTAGGTACCCCAGACAGGGTTTTTTATGTTGAAATGTTCGCTGAAATTTTCCCGCCCCCTGCCCTTCTGCGCCCCGCCCCTCGGCACACCGTGATGAATCTCGTAACCTGAAACGGCCAGTCCTGAACCCCTCTCCTTTACCCGCACCTGACGGGTAATCTTCTCCGGACTGAAAACCGTAACCATATCAATATATCCCATTCCTTCAATCTGCCTGATGTTTGATTCAACCCTTTTGACATCAATGATTTTTCTGCCTAACATCTGGTAGCCGCCGCATATGCCGGCGAGAATAACTCCGGCGTTAACCCTGTCTTTGATCGCCCGGACATAACCGGTATCATATAGATACTTTAGGTCCGAGATCGTATTTTTCGTCCCGGGGATGATGAGGACGTCGGGGTTCGCTATTTTCTCCCCGCGCTTGACGTATCTCAGATGGACGTCCGGCTCAGTCGCCAAATAATCAAAATCAGTGAAGTTGGACATTGTCGGCAAAGCGATGACCTCAATTCTTATCCTTTTGCCATCCTCCACGACGGAGGCACGCCCGTTGAGCGCCCATGAACCCAATGAGAGCGAATCCTCCTCCGGAATTTTTATGTCCTTAAAGTAATCTATAACGCCGAGCACCTTCTTCCCTGTTTTATTTTCAATGAACCTTATGCCCGACTTTAACAGTGACTTGTCGCCACGGAACTTGTTGATGATAAAACCCCCGACCATTCTCCTCTCCCGGGGGGTAAGCAGTTCCATTGTCCCGACCAGCCAGCTGAATACTCCTCCCCTGTCAATATCACCCACAATGATAACCGGCGCCGACGCATATTCCGCCATAGCCATGTTAACAATGTCATGTCTTTTCAGGTTTATCTCCGCAGGGCTGCCGGCGCCCTCAATAACCACGGCATCGTATTCACTGCAGAGTTTTTCAAAGGAGTTTTTCACTACGCCCTTAATTCGTTTCTTGTAGGATACATATTCTTTGGCGGACATATTGCCGACGGGCTTACCCATAACGATTACCTGCGCCCCCGTATCGTTTGTGGGCTTAATCAAAACAGGATTCATCTCGGCCCGGGGCTTAATGTGACACGCCTGCGCCTGAACCGCCTGCGCCATGCCTATCTCACTGCCATCTTCGGTTACGTAAGAGTTCAAGGCCATGTTCTGCGCCTTGAACGGGGCGACGGTCCAACCGTCCTGCAGCAATATCCGGCACAGGGCGGCCGTTATAACGCTCTTCCCGACGCCCGAACCCGTGCCCTGCACCATGACAACCTTTGCCTTACGCACCTATGTCCCCCTGAATGCCCTTTGCATCGCCCCAACCAAAGTTATGCGCCCCCGAGCGCCTTTTTCATCGCCCCGACCAACATTTGGTTTTCTTTCCTGCCCTTCACTGCCAGCCGGATGAACTTTTCATTCAACCCGCGAAAATCTGAACAGTCGCGGATTAAGATACCCTTCCGGGCAAGTTTTTCAGACAGCCGCCGTGAATTCATTCTCCCTGCCTTCAGTTTGCACAGTATAAAATTCGCCTGTGACGGGAACGGTTCAATGCCTTTTATATTTTTCAGACAGCCGGTTAAAAAATCTTTTTCCCGACGGACGCACTCCCTGCTCCTTTGAACAAATTCCTTATCCTTCAATAGTTCAGACGCCACCGACTGGGCAAGAGTGTTTACGCTCCACGGCGGCCGGCAGTCATTTATCCTGTCAATAGTTTCCCTGCCGGATACAAGATAACCCAACCTCAATCCCGGTATGGCGAATAATTTCGTCATTGACCTTACCAGGAGCACGTTCTTCTCCGTCCGGACGCTGTCCGGAACGGCCGCACCCTTAATATCATCCGCAAAATCAATGAATACCTCGTCTATACACAAGAAAACGCCATGCATCCTGCAGGCCTTTAAAATATATAACAACTCATCTTTATTGAGGATGCTGCCCGTAGGGTTATTGGGGTTGCATATAAAAACCAGATCAACGCCGGGTATGCGTTTTTTCAGGGCGTCAACATCTAACTTATAGTTTTTCTCTTCGTGTGTCCTGAAAAATATACATTTTCCATTTTGAATCTTTACGGATGCCTCGTATTCATTAAAACTGGGGACAGGGATTAGCGCCCTTTTCACACCTAACATCTGCGGGATTAAATATATAAACTCAATAGCACCGTTACCGACGGCAATGTTGCCGGGAGATACCCCCAGAACGCCTGAAAGCCCGTTTCTCAGCCGCGTGCAATCCGGGTCCGGGTAGCGGACAATTGACTTTATGCTCTTTTTGATAATGCCGCCGGTCCCTCTCGGGTAGCCGGCAGGATTTATGTTTGAACTGAAATCAACTATACTGTTCTCCGGTATGTTGTATTTCCTAACGATTTTATACACATTTCCGCCGTGCTCTAACAAATGACACCCCCTGCATACGACAGCCCGCCCAAATATTCTACAAATGCATTTCTGCCGGCGGCTAACAAATCACACCCCCGCCGCCCGTCATCCCGGTTTCATAAAAATCAAATTCCCGGTTACACTCCGTCAGTATTGCCGACTTAAGCGCATCAATTTTATTGAAGCCCGTCTCAAGCAGGACTCCCGCCGCGCTGCCGCTGTGCGCAACGTTCACCCCCGGACATCCGAATTTTTCAGCCGCCTTCATCACGCCAGGAAGCCATGGTTTATGGATTATTTTCTGATTGCACAAAGCGCTGATTGTGGCGCCCCTGCCGAGCATGGCAACGTCTTTCTTTTTGACCCCAGCCCGGACAAGTTCTATCGCCTCAAGTATCTTATCCCTGTTTGACAGATGCACCCCCGTATGGTCAGCCCTATTGAATTCCAACGTATCAATACGCTCGCCTGAATCAATAATAAGTATTTTCATCCGCGGCGCCTCACCCAGATACTCAAATACCCTGCCGTTCAGATGGTCAAACATAACGATGCCCCTAAACATTATGCCGTCGGACGGCTCTATGGCAAGGGCTATACGGGCGACCTCCTCCTCTTTTATGTTTCTGCCCAGAAACGCGGCCACCGCAAGGCAGGCGCCAGTGACGTCGGCGGTACTTGAAGCCATACCCCTGCCTTCGGGTATTTCGGACGACACACTGACGCTTATATTTTCTCCCGTTGATTTAAATAACTGCAGCGTCTTTTCAACCGCTCTTTGCGTCTTCCACTTGTTTGACGGGAGAGTCCTGCTGCCGCCGCTACTGCCACTACTACCGTCTCCCGACACCGATACGCAGGAAAAAATATTTACCGGACAGGTTATGTGGAATTTATTACCGTCAATCATCCCCTGGACAAGTTCACCGCATGTCCCGGGTGTCTTAACGCGAATATTGTTCATATCGCCCGAAGATAACCCCCTGAACTTGCATATCTCCCCCACCGGCAACTCATATACTTTTTTACTAATAATGCCACCTGCTGTCCAGATAAAAGATTACTGGTTCTCCTATTTTACTTCTTTTGCAAGATCTTTTCAAGCGGCCCTTCTCTAACTTAACTTTAATTAATCCCTCTCTTAAAATTAAATTTTGTTGCCGATAGGAGCAGGTTTTTTTTGTTTGTGTAACATTCAAACAGTTCTTTCCACTTCTGCTTATCTGGTTTTGTAAAGCATAAGTCAATACCGAAATTAAGTATTCCTAAACTTGCAAGTTTCTCACGCGCTGTAAAATTCATCACCGGGACTGAAGGCAAAAGAACCATTGAACCGGACTCGTGTTTCAATGTAAAACTATCATTTGTTCTGCTTATTATTTTACCCTGGGCCTCTGCAAGATAATCTGTATCAATCATCCTGGAACGTACAATAGCCGGGAATCCAAACAGGTAAACGATTAAGTGCGCCCTTACACCGGCCAGGGCAACCCTTTTGATATTCAGGAAATCATCTTCCCATGAAGTAACAAAATATTTTGTCCCCATATCTTTTAAAACACGGCATGTAAACGCATTTGCAGTATAAAGGAAGTGACCGGATACTTTTTGTGCATTATCAGGAACAATTTTAAAGTGTGCAATATTATTCAAAACCCAGAACTTAATGTTTGATTCAGATATTGCGTTTACTACTTCTGTATATGAAGACATTTCTTTCTGGCTGATGTACGGGGTTAACTCACAGGCAAAATCTGAACTAAAGTAATGCAAAGTATCAGATACGGACTTTAATTCATACATGTTTTCCCTTGAAATATAGAGAACAGGGATAATTTCTTTTGAACTTAAAGGTAATATTTCCAGCCAATCAATGTTATCTATTTTTACCCAGAGACGTTCTTGATTGTTTTCTTGTTTACACAACCATTGCCGTGCAATCATGTCCGGATACCTTAGTTTTCCATAATTTTTCTCCCCTGATGGGGGAGGTTTTGTTTTCATGGTATATGAATGATAAATATTGTCAACTTCCTTTGTTAATTTATTTTCATCCCAGTCCGCGTCGCCTGCCTTAAATACAGGCGTGCCTGTTTTAACAACTTCATCAAAATTTAATGTATATAAGTTCCCATCGTTTTTAATCTGTGATATTTTTATGGTTTTAGTAATGTCGTTTGAAGGGTCTGAAATTCTTATACGGTCCCCCTTTTTCAAAAGACAATTTACCTGTAGTGTAACTATAGTACCGTCCGAATATAAAACACTACCGATATTTTTTCCAGGACACTGGGCATTTTCAGGAATAAAAATATCATCATTTGTGCCAGAGAAATATAGTGTGGTTTTTGAACGCGCCCAGTCCATTGAAAGAAACCTGCCAGCTTCTTCAAATGCCTTTTCCATTTCTCCTTCAGGCGAATCGATAAGAACCCTGTATGCCCTGACAACATTATAAACATATTCACTGCTACGCATTCTGCCTTCAATCTTAAGTGAATTAATCCCTATCTTTTTTAAAGAAACAATCTCGCTGGCAAGTTCAAGGTCTTTGGGAGAAAAAAGATATCCCTGCTTACTTGAATTCTTCCAGATACGTCTGCACGGCTGGGTACACCATCCGCGATTACCACTGCGCGAACCTATAAAACTTGAAAAAAGACACATGCCTGAAACACAAAAACATAAAGCTCCATGACAGAAAACTTCCAGTTCAATGGTCGATTTTGAAGATATGAGTTTTAAATCACTGCGTGAAAGTTCTCTTGCAAGTATTACTCTCTTAAATCCGAGTTCTGCAAGCGCCTCAACACCGGCACTGTTATGGACTGCCATCTGTGTACTTGCGTGAATATCAAGTTCAGGGAACTCTTCCCTTATTATCCTGGCCATCCCAAGATCCTGTACAATTAATGCGTCGGGTTTAAATGGGGTTATTTTCTCAAGTGTTTTTTCTACATCATATATTTCTTCATGTTTTATGAGAGTATTAAGGGCGAGATAAACTTTAACATTTTTGGAATGTGCATAATCAGTCAGAACCTCAAGGTCATATATGTTCAACTTATCCGCATTAAGACGGGCATTATACTTATCAATACCCATATAGACAGAATCAGCACCTGCTCTTATAGCAGCAACAAAAGATTCCTTTGACCCTGCAGGTGCAAGCAATTCCATTTTAGGCATGTGCTATTTGTATCCGTTAAAAGAGTTTGTTCTTTGTTTTTCTGCCAAACCGTGCATCAGGGTCGGGCGTGTTCTGTACTGCCCCTCCCTTCTATTTATACCATTTTACTGGTATAAAAATCAAGCGGAGCATTACATAGAACAACAAAATGAATTTACCAAAGAAATAGACCTATACCAGTTGCCCGATATAGGTCTATGTATTCAAAACACGACATTTAGTTTTGTCGTGGGGTCAGCTCAACTCCGCGGGCAGGACTCGAACCTGCAGCCTACTGGTTACACTTAACCTTATGTTTCCATAAGGAGTGGACTATCTTATTTCCGACCCCAATTGAGGTTACGGAATTGGGTACTTCCCCTCTTCAATATTACGGAAGAGAGTACTCCCGTAAAGGGATAGTCTCTGCACCTTTTTCCACTTTTGGCGGAAACTTGGCTCAGGATTACCATATCTGCAGTCCGTCACTGAGAATTAGGCTTCCCTGAATTCACCCAATTTTCCACTCCAGCTTTCGCTGGAGCGCTGCATTATGTACCTCCGCATGAATCTCTGCATGGCAATTCAAACAAACAAGAATTCAACCGTCAAGTTCTTTTCTTACTCTCTCCCAGGACCTTGTATAGCCACGGAAAGCTATACCAAAATCTTTACCACCAAGATGATGGAATGAAAGTGCTTCTACTAGTTTACTATACCCACAAAGCACACAACATCCACCTTTGTAAGTTGCAGCCCTTTGTTTAAGAGATTTTCTCTTTTTAGCAACATAGTACTTACTTTTGCAATTTGGACTGCAAAACTTACCTTGGCGGCCGGAAAGAGTTTTACCACACAGGTGCCAGGTACATCTTTTCATACAGCCAGCCGCTCCACCATTGAGCTACCGCGGAATATATTATTTTCAAAGAACATTCCACAATTACGCTCTAATGTTGGAGTAAACTCCTCCCGGGTGCTCACCATCTCGCACCCGTCGGCAAACTTGTGCTCCTTATTCGTCGCACGCCGACCCATTGAGCTACCGCGGAATAACTATTTTTTCAATGAACGCCCTACAACATTATATCAAATTTCTTTTCTGCCTTCAAGTGACCTGCTCAATGTAATTTCATCCGCATATTCCAAACTGCCTCCAACGGGCATCCCGTATCCAAGCCGCGTGACCCTCACGTTTTTATCTCTGAGCATATCCGCGATGTAGTTTGCGGTTATTTCCCCCTCCGTGTCCGTGTTAGTCGCAATAACGATTTCCCGGACGCCGTCCAGTCGTTCAAAAAGTTTCGTTATCCTGTTCCTGTCAATAAGCGTGCCGTCAAGGGGCGAGATGACCTTGTCAACAATGTGATACAGTCCGTGATATTTTTTTGTCCTTTCAACGGCGTTCAGCGCCCCGACGCTTTCCACTATGCAGATTAAGCCCTTATCCCTTGACGGGTCTGAACACGCGTCGCACAATTCCTCGTCCGATGGGTCGGATGGGGTAAAACACACGGGGCACAACCTTACGGACGTCTGCAGTCCCGTGAGGGCTTCCGCCATATCACCCGCCGTCTCCCTGCCGTCAGCCAGCAGATGATATGCGAGACGCTCCGCCATTTTCGGGCCTATCCCCGGCAATTTGCGAAATGCGTTTATAAGTTTTTGTATGTTTTTCGGATGGCTCATAAGGTGCGGGCAGCGCCGCTTAAAAACGGCGCTAGTTATGTATTCTCAATAATCTTGCCGGAAAATTTGCCTACGATTTTTTTAATTACTTCGTCGTCGTGCGTTGAAACACCGTCATTCATTGATACGCCATTGTCCATAGAAGCCGGCGCCTCCTGGACAGTCCCTTCGTCAACGGATTCGTCAACAAATTCCGTAGCCATTTCCCCATTATGGTTTTTTTTCATATCACGGGTTTCATACCTGATTTTTATGTCGCTGCCGAAGAAATTTTTTATTGATGATTCCACTATTGCGGTATTTTTCTTAACGGTATCGTGAGCAAGTCCCGGCGAAATAAACAGCACGAGTTCTCCGTTGACAAATTTCTTGTCAACACTGTTTTTAATTATCGTCCCTATGGATATCTTTTTCTCTTCAATATCGGCAATTACCCTCTGCCATAAAAGATCCAAATCACTCTGCAACGGCGGGTTTTCCGGATAGCCGGCGCCACCGTCAGGTTTCGGATGCTTTGCTGCCGGCGTTATCAGAGACGTCTCCGCTGTAGATTGCGCTCCCCCGGTACGCACGGGACGCGTTTCAGTTTTAGGCCTCACTTCAACCTTCTGATGCAGTTCAACTTCCGGGTGTTCAACCGGTGAATCGTCCGACAAACCGCCTCGCAGTTCCATACATACCCTGTCTATGCGTTCCACAAGTTCGCTTATGTCTGGCGAGGGGCTCATCATTTTCAGCATGTATAATTCAAATATTATCCTCTGGTTGTCGCTCCTCCTGGCTTCTTCTATGCATTTGCTCACAAGGTGTAAATTACGCAACAACATGGGCATCCGGAAAAGGCCTTTCTGCTTTCTGAGCGACTCTATTTCCTCCGGGAGGCAGGCCTCCTGCAGGACCTTGATGTCGTCAACAGAATTGATAAGTATCAGGTGGCTGAGATAATCCATAATGTCCTTTGCAATCTGGACGAAGTCATACCCCTGTTTCGCTATGTCGGATACCGTATTCAGTACCCCGGCTGTATCTCCTGATAAAATCAGTTGCACGAGTGAAAAAATCAGCTGGCGGGGGCTCATCCCGAGAAGTTCCCTGATTGTCTCCTGTGTAACCGTTTCTCCGGGCGAGAACGAAACCGCCTGGTCAAGCATGCTCAACGCGTCTCTCAGAGAACCGTTTGCTACCGTGGCTATAAACTTAACGGCGGATTCGTCTATTGAAAATTTTTCCACCCGCACGATTTTTTCTACCTGCGACGCAATCTCCGCAACGGACAGGGGCACAAACTTGAACCTCTGGCAGCGGGAGAGGATTGTCAGGGGGATTTCGTTCGGTTCGGTGGTCGCCAGGATGAATATCGTGTGTTCAGGCGGTTCTTCAAGGGTTTTAAGCAGGGCGTTAAACGCAAAGTCCGTTATCTGGTGGGCTTCGTCTATTATATAGACCTTATATTTGGAGGACACGGGGATAAACTTTATGTTTTCCCTGAGCGCCCTTATCTCGTCTATGCCGCGGTTTGAAGCGCCGTCAATTTCATTCACGTCAACCGAATTACTATCCCTGATTTCCCCGCAGTTTATGCATTTGAGACACGGGGACGGCGTTGGGCCTTCAAGACAGTTCATCGCCTTTGATAATATTCTCGCCGCAGTCGTCTTACCCGTGCCACGCGGGCCGGAAAAAAGATAGGCGTGGGCGATACGCCCGGAGACAATGGCGTTCTTCAGGACGTCCGTAATATGCTTCTGTCCGACGAGTTCGTCAAAATTCAGCGGGCGATATTTTCTTGCAAGTACAAGGTAGGACATTTGGGTTAATTGACACGCCAGAGGCGGGTCATTGCGAGAGAGTGAAACGACTGAAGCAATCTCATACGACAAGGGGATTGCTTCGGTTTCGCCTCGCAATGACGGCTAAAGGCATACCTCCTTATTACTTATTTATAAATTTCTTACAAATGGAGGTGATGGGATTTGAACCCACAGCCTTCTCCACGCCAAGGAGACGCGCTCCCGTTGCGCTACACCCCCACGACTTTTGTCATAATAAAACTACACTCCCGCCATTTAAGTACCTGTGCATAGGTTGCATATCACTTTACTATGTTGCCTTGTGTATATGCACCCCCACGACTCCTGCCATAATATGATTACACACCCCGCCCTCTGTTCCACGCTCCACTTCCTCTTACCGTCTTTCCTCAATGCCACTTGCATCTCTTCCATGGTGCCCCTCCTTTTTATTTATACCATTTTACTGGTATAAAAATCAAGCGGAGCATTACACCCCTTAAAGGGTCAATTCTCGGTTGCAATACACAAGGTGGGACAGAAATAACAGAAATAAGAAAAATTACAATTTTTTTAGTGTGATGGTTTTATCTCTTCATCAGGAAAACTTGTGTTATATGTGAAACTTTTAACCACACCATTCTTATCAAACTTAATATAGAGGTCTCTGGTGTGTTTTGACCCCAATAAATTAAGCTTATAATAGAGATATGTCCATGTCAGGTCGCCATCTTCTATTCCCTTGCGGTTTGGTTCACCAAATGTTTTTCTTATATCATTCATAGTGGTTTTGTCATTCTCAATTCTAGGAATATCCAGCGTCTGAAAATTACGACCAATGGTCATACACCCGACAAGCAAAAAAAGCAAAAATACTGCCAAAAATATTTTTGAATTGTAAATCATTTATTCCGTTGTATTATAGAGTTAGTTGTGGTTATAAAAATCTATAACACATTCTCCTTTC
>JAHJSO010000211.1 GCA_018830385.1 Elusimicrobiota bacterium
ATATTTCCCATCAATATTTATTATAGTAGAATAAGTATTGGAAGGCAAACTTTATTTGATAGTAATGCAATAAAGTGTATGTAACACAAAAATAATGCAAAAAACTGTTGACTGCTGTAAATATAGGGTATAAAATTAAACTATGCCGGACAAAAAGCCAAACAAAGATACTATAATAATTAATGACGTTGGTACTGATAAAGAAGAAATTTGGATCACTATAAAAGATGCTTCTGACCTGCTTGGGTATTCAGAAAGACACACTTGGCGAATAGCTCAAACAAATGACTGGACAACGAAAAAAGAATTAAACCAGTTAAAACGAAAAACCTTTGTCTCTCGCAAGGATGTTGAGTTTTTTTACAACAAAGAACGCGAACGACAACCTCTAGAAACTCTTAACAAGTCTGCCAAGTCTGCCTTGCCAGACAAAAACTCCATTTTTGACATGTCTGGCAAAGCGATGTCAGACAAGTTTCCTGCCCTAGATTCTCAAAGCACCTTGCCGGCGCTGCTATCAGAATATAAAAAATCATTTAGCGAACTCCAAGAGAATAAGGCAAAACTACTCCAAAAAGTTACTCTTTGGAAAACATCTTTGTTCTGGTTGATAACTTTAACAGTGGTTACTGGGAGCGTTTTGGTATATATTTTGTCTGACAAGACTCATATCCTTTCAGAGCAAAAGGAAGCCCTAAATAGTCAAAAATCTTTGATTTCCCTACTTAATTCTAATCTTTCTGGCTTGTCTGATAAGCTATCTTCTATGTCTGATAATGTCAAAAGTATGTCAGACAAAGTTTTAGAAACCCAAAATAACCTGGTTATTGCTAATGAACAAATAGCAGAAAAAAATAAATGGATAAATGAACTAAAACAATATGCGCCTAAGCCACAATCGAACCAGACACGCAACAAATTTATAAAAAGAGGTGAATAAAATGGGTGACATTATGACCATAGCCGAATTAGCAAAATATCTTAAGTTTAAACCCCGGACCATATACGTGAAGGCAAAGAGAGGAGAGATCCCAGGAAGCAAGATTGGTAAAAGTTGGCGCTTTCAAAAACATATTATTGATCAGTGGCTCTCAGAAGATACTATGAGCCAGGCCAAAAAAGAAAACTAAATGAAAAAGGATAAGCTTGAAAACCTTACTATGAACCAAGCCATGGGAGGGATTGAAGATCAATCTCTTAAGAAAATTTTTGCCCGCATAGACAAAACAATTGTACAAAAAGGGAGCCTTTGGGAAGAAACAGAAAAAATTAAGAAAGCTCTGGCCAGCAGCCCTAAAAAAGAAGAACAACAGGTTTTTGCTTTTATACCCCATGAAATGGCAAAAGTATCTATATTCTTCCCCATGTCTAAGAAAGAAATGAAAGAAGAAAGGCGGGAAGTAACGAATTTCGAGCATCACACTAATTGGGGAAGTATCGTTATTACCGGAGTAAAACTGGCAATATTCGAAGAAGATGTTTTTTTAGCCCTTATGAAACTAGCCCGAGATAAAGCGCAGTACATTAATAATCAATTTGTTCTGGGAACAAGTACTTCTGAAATAGCCAAACTTTTATATGGCCGTGCCGGATATACAAAAACAGCTTATGAAGGTATAAAAAAGGCTTTGGAACATTTTGGCCTTATTAATTTTAAGTTAAAACTCTCCAAGGCGAAAAAGGAAATCTTTATCGCTTCTGTAATTCAGCGGTATGATTTTGAGGAAACCACAGGCTCTTTAAAAATTAAATTCAATCCTGATTTTTGCGCCTTTTTTTTAGAATCAATGCTTACCGGCATAAATTTTACCATCAGGCGAAAACTAAAAAAAGATGGCAGTAAGGCTCTTTTGCGGTTTCTGGCCACTCATAGAAATTTACAGAGACTGCATATCTTAACTGCGTTAAAAGCTATTAATTACAATATTGAACAACCGATGTTTAGATTAAGAAGTAAGATTAAAGAGTTTGTCAACGAGTTAAAGAAGGAAAATGTCCTGGGGCCCAAAACTAAAATATATTCAGATGATACGGTGTTTTTTGATACCCTGTCAGCCAAAAAAGAATTAGCCGAAAATAGAGGATGATATGGCCGAAAATAGAGGATGATATGGCCGAAAATAGAGGATGATATGGCCGAAAATAGAGGATGATATTTTTTATAACTCTTTGAAGCCAAAGAACCTATGAAAGCTATAGTTATATTATAGTTATATTATAGTTATTAATAGTATATGGAGCTTTTTTATTTTTCCTTTTATAAGCTCCGCTTAACGGCGGAAAATAGCTTTAGAAACCAAGGGGAGAAAAATTAAACAAAAGTAACAAGAATGTTTAATTTTACCACGGGGTACCCGCTCTTTTGTGCGGAAAATCCCTTTTTAAGGCCGGAAAATTGAACAAAAGTGAAGGATGTTTAATATGAGAAACGCCCTGGTTGAAAGAAAAACAGCGCTCAACAAAGTTAATATGCCGGTCAGTTACCTGACGGAAGAGGATATCAGGCAATTAACGGCCGGCTGTAAGCGGGAAAGGGATCGGCTTTTGATTATGATTCTGTATCAGACCGGTTTAAGAATCTCGGAAGCGCTGGCGCTGACGCCGGCCGCGATCCGGAGTTTTGAGGGAAGGCCGGCCATGGAGATTATCGGCAAGGGCAGAAAGCTGAGAATGGTGGCGTTGCCGGTAAATCTCAAGGACAAGCTGGAATCTTATGCCTACAGGGCGGGGATTGAGCCTAAGCAGCGGCTTTTTAGGATAAACAGGCATCGGGCCTGGCAAATCCTAAATGAGGCCTCTAAGGCTGCGGGGCTGCAAAAAAGGGTGTTTCCGCATCTGCTGCGGCACTCGGACGCGATTATACGGCTTCGTAAGACCGGGAATCCTAAGGCATTGCAGTATCATCTGGGGCATAATACGCCGGCGATGACGCTGCGGTATTTATCTACGTTGACCCAGGAGGACGCGCTGCGGGTGCAGCAGGAGGTGGAGTTTGGAGGATAGAGTTTTAATTGTTGAAGATGATAAGCATATTTCAAAGCTTGTAAAATATAATTTAGAAAAAGCAGGCTTTGAATGTACTGTCACAATCACTGGTGAAGAAGCTTTAGAAATTTTAGAT
>JAHJSO010000035.1 GCA_018830385.1 Elusimicrobiota bacterium
AAAACAATGATTGAAATAAAAAGGGTTGAAACAAAAACTGATTTAATGGAATTCATATCCGTCCCGTGGACGATATACAAAAATGACCCTAACTGGGTGCCCCCGCTGATTTCAGAAATGAAAACCATCCTCTCTGAAAAGAAAAATCCTTTCTGGAAACATTCTGAAAAAACATTGTTCATTGCACTACAGGACGGCAAGCCCGTCGGAAGGGTTGCTGGCGTTATTGACAGAAACTTCGTTGAGTTTCAGAATGCAAATACGGGGTTTTTTGCGTTCTTTGAATCTGTTGACGACAGGGAAACTGCAACCGCACTTTTAGACAGTGCAATGGAGTGGCTCAAGGGCAAAGGGATGGAATCCATGATTGGCCCGACTGCTCCGTCAACAAACGACGAAATGGGACTGCTCTACGAGGGATACGACTCCCCTCCTTTTCTTATGATGCCCTACAATCCGCCTTATTACCATACCCTGCTTAAAAATTACGGAATGGAAAAAGCCAAAGACCTGCTGGCTTTTTTTATGGACGAACAATCTGCCCCAAGGGAACGACTAAAGCGTATTGTCGGCGCCGTCCAAAAACACATCCCTGAACTCGTGGTGCGTCCCGTAAATATGTCTGACTACAAACAGGAAACCAGAAGAATCAGGGAGATATACAACAGTGCATGGGAAAAGAACTGGGGGTTCGTGCCATGGACGGAGGAGGAATTTTATTCCCAGTGCGAAAGGATGAAATCGCTGATTCTGCCGGAAACGACCCTGCTGGCGTTCGTCGGGGATAGACCCGTCGGCATGCTGATAGGTGTGCCTGATTACAATGAGGTCCTGAAAAAACTAAACGGCCGTCTGGGTCCTCTGGAAATTGTAAAATTTTTGTGGTACAAACGCAAAATCAAAACAATGAGAATTCTGATAATGGGTGTAATAAAAGAATACAGAAACCGCGGCATTGAGGGAGCGATGTATCAAAAGATAATAGAAAACGGCTTCCGGCTGGGCTTCAGGGGAGGAGAGTTCTCGTGGATACTTGAAGACAACATTATGATGTGCAGGGCAGCGGAAATGCTCGGCGGTAATGTCTATAAAAGATACAGGGTGTATGAAATGCGGATTTAACCGAAAAAAGAAATTATACATGCCACCGGAGGATATATTTTATGATAGAGTTAACACCTGAACAGAGAAGAAAAATCTACGAAGAGGAAAGGGAACGGGTTGAGGGAAGGGAAGGGGGAGCCGGCGCCCTGTTCATTGCAAGCGTCTTCGCCGCGCTATTTGTAACACTCCTGGTCTCTCTTGCAAAAAAGAGTTGGACGCCGACGATTGAAACTATGCGGCGGGCCCATGAGGGAACGCCCTCTGAAGAATACGGAGAAAACCAATGAAAAAATTTTCACTGCTGATTGCCCTGGCAACGCTATTTTCATGCGGATGCAGGGAACAGGCAAAAAAGGAACCAGCTGAAAAAACCGTCGGACAGACCGGACAACTCCACGCCGTCATTGATACCTCCCTTGGTGTGGTTGTAATCAAACTCCATGAAAAAGAAGCGCCGAAAACCATTGAAAATTTTGTGGGACTTGCCCAGGGGACAAAAAAATATCTTGACCCGGGTACAAACCAGATGGTGGAAAAACCGTTCTACAACGGGCTTATCTTCCACAGGGTCATTCCGAACTTTATGATACAGGGCGGATGCCCTTTAGGCAGCGGCACCGGCGGCCCCGGCTACAGGTTTGAAGACGAAATAGTTCAGGGGCTGATTTTTGATACGCCGGGAAAATTAGCAATGGCAAACGCAGGTCCCAACACCAACGGCAGCCAGTTCTTCATAACGGTTGCACCAACCCCATGGTTGAACGGAAAGCACACAATTTTTGGCGAGGTGGTTGAAGGACAGGATGTTGTCAATAAAATTGTAAGTGTTCCCAGAGACAACAGGGATAAACCCCTGCAGGCCGTAGTCATCAAAGAAGTTAAAATCATCCGCAGGTAACGGCGCGGGACATATTTAATACAATATTTTAACCGTTTATCCGTTAATACAGTATCACGTCCAAACCCCGCGGCCGGGGATGGGTTTTGTTATGAAATTAAAAACGCTGTTTCTTTTTGTATTGTTCGTCTCATTATGTACAAAAATACATGCCCTCACCTGGCAGGAAGTCATGGATATTGCAAAGAAGAACAACCCCGTCGTCATCAGGGCGGAGAAAGAACTTAAAACCGCGCGGCTCTCATACCACAGCAGTTATACCAATTTCCTGCCGCAAATTTCCGGCTCCGTATCGCAATCTGCATCCGAGGCGGAAACAAAAAAATATTCATACGGGCTCTCAGGCCAACTGTCTCTTTTCGCAGGGTTCAGGGACTGGAGCGCTCTGAACGAAAGACATCTGGAATTGAAAATCGCAGAAGAAAATTACCGGAGGACGCTGTCCGACGCCATACACAACCTGAAAGCCGCTTTCGCCGAACTGCTGAAATCCCAGGAACAGGTAATTCTCACAAAGGAAATCCTTTACAAGAGAGAAAATAACTACGACATGATCCGTCTGAAATACGAGGCAGGCAGGGAAGACAAGGGGTCGTATCTCAGGACGGAAGCGGACAAACAACAGGCGGAATACGATTTTTTCCGTGCAGAAAGGGACCTGCGGGCCGCACAGAGAAACCTTATGAAAGAAACCGGCAGACAGGATATGGGTGACATAAAGGCCTCTGGTGATTTTTCCGTTAGTTTCTCGACAAACATACCGGATTTCTCCCGGAGCGCAAGGAAAACCCCTGAACACATAGTGTCCGAACTCCTTGTGAAAAAAACCGGTTTCAGAATAATGTACGCCAGGGGCGGTTATTATCCTGAAATCTCCGTCTCGGGGAACGTTTCAAGGAGCGGTGACAGTTGGTTGCCGGAAACCGAAAAATGGAGCACCTCGCTGGCTTTAAGTTATTCCTTCTTCAACCGGGGCAAAGGCCTGTTTGACATAAGCATTGAAAAATTAAACAGGGAAGCCATGGAAGAAGCGCTGAAAAACACGTATCTCAAAAAGATAGCCGAAATAGAGTCCTCGTATTACTCCTATATAGACGCAATTGAAAACCTGAAAGTCCGTCAGAAATATCTTGAGGCGTCGGCGGAGCAGTCAAAGATAATAACAGAAAGATACATAAACGGTCTTGTGTCTTACCAGTCGTGGTATTATGTGGAAAACGATTATATAAACGCGCAAAAGGCGCTGCTGGAAGCGAAAAAAAACCTTGCCATTGCAGAATCAAAACTAAAGAACGTGATGGGCTCGGCGGGATGGGAATAGCGGCCACCGGGATAACGCGGATAACGCCTGGAGGAGTAACCTATGAACAAAAAAAGGATCATTATCATCAGCGTCGTAGCGGTAGTTATAGCCGGGGCAATCTTCCTTTATTTAAAACCGTTTAAACGCCGGAACAAGTCCTATTCGGAAATAAAACCGGCCACCGGCACAATTTCCAGTGATATACGGCTAACCGGATACGTTAAACCGAGAAACCGTCTTGAAATAAAACCGTCCGTCGCGGGCCGCATTGATACAATTTCCGTGGTGGAAGGCCAGAGGATAAAAAAGGGTGAGATTATCGCATGGATGAGTTCCACCGACCGCGCCGCTCTGATAGATGCCGTCCGGACAAAAGGCGCGGATGAAATAAAAAAATGGGAAGACGTCTATAAGCCGACACCAATCATATCGCCCATTGACGGCTTTGTCATCGTCCGCGCCAGGGAACCGGGACAAACAATAGCCCAAAACGAACCAATCCTGGTAATGGCTGACAAACTTATAATAGAGGCAAACGTGGATGAGACCGACCTCAAACACATAAAACTCGGCCAGACGGTAAGGATATTCCTGGACGCCTATCCTGACGAAAGGTTTGCGGGACACGTTGAACACGTCGCCTATGAGTCGGAAATCATAAGCAACGTAATTATTTACAGGGTAAAGATACTCCCCATGAAAACCCCGGTAAATTTCAGGTCAGGGATGACTGCCTCAATGTCAATAACTATAAACAAAAAACAGGACATCCTGATATTGCCCGTGAGCGCCATAACTGAAAAAAATAACAAAAAATTCGTACTTGTCCAATCAAACAAAAAGAAACCGGAAATGCGGGAAATAAAAACAGGCATATCGGACGGTAAAAACGTTGAAGTCCTTTCCGGCGTTACGGAAAACGATACCTTGTTAACCTCCGCAAAGAGTTACGCGGCAAATAAAAGGAATTCGCAATCCGCAAGC
>JAHJSO010000036.1 GCA_018830385.1 Elusimicrobiota bacterium
GGGTAACCCGCGAGCGAACACACAGCCAGAAAGTCGGGAGGCAGAACGGCAGTCCATTCTCGTATCCTCCTGGAACCCGGATGCACAAACTGAATTTTCCACGCATGCAGGAGATGTCTGCCCTCGCCCTGCGCTCCCTGCCCATAGAGTTTATCTCCTGCTATCGGATGTTTTATTGAAGCGAAATGGACCCTTATCTGGTGGGTTCTTCCTGTCACGGGATGGATCTTAACGAGCGTCAAGGCGTCCATTCTCTTCAAAACCTCAAACTCTGTTATTGATTCCCTCCCGAAGCCCACCTTTATCTTACGGCCACCAACAGGGCTTCTGCTGAGATGGGATTTTATTATCCCTTTCTTTTCTTCAATACGGCCGCACACAATGCCTAAATATGTTTTCCTTACTTCCCTGTTTTTAAATTGTTTTGAAATGGCAAATTGCGCCTGCGGCGTTTTGGCCGCTATAATTACTCCCGAAGTGTCCTTGTCAAGCCGGTGGACAAGGTAATATCCCTGCCCCAGTATTTCAACCAGCGTCGGCATGCCAGGACGCCGGTAACCTTCATCCGGAACAATTCCCGTCCCCGTGCCGCTTGCATAACCCGGCGGGTGAACGCTCATCCCTGCGGGCTTGTTTATAATGATAATACAGTCGTCCTCATATATTACATCCAGCAGGCCCGGGTCCAACCGGCGGCCGGGATATATGGGAGCATCAGGTAATTTTTCCGGCAGCGTAATAGTGACCACCGCTCCCGTTGTCAACCTGAAAGCAGGGTCTATCCTTTTATCGTTAACCAGAACGTTGCCCGTTTTTATCTGCCTCTGGAAAAAACCTCTTGAGCATTCGGGGTATTTCTCCGCCAGGTACACGTCCACCCTTTTGTTTAAATGTTCTTGTTCTACTGTGTGATGTCCGTTCATTGTAATTTATGTTTTGGCCGTCATTGCGAGAAGCGTTAGCGACGAAGCAATCTCATAAGACAAGGGGATTGCTTCGGGACTTCGTCCCTCGCAATGACATATATAAAATAAAGCCCGCTGAAAACGCTATAATCACAATCGCTATGAACTGCGACGGGTACATTGCAAGTATCTTCGTCCCCCTGTCGTCCCATCTTACAAACTCTATAAAAAATCTCCAGACACTGTAAAGTATAAGTGAAGTAAAAAACGTAAGGCCGGCGGGCGCACCATCTCCGGTGGACACACCGTTCCCAACACGCGATCCATCGTCGCCGCTTGTTTGAAAAATCCTGCGAAAGATATTCCCGGGCGGGCGCTTCATATTGCGCCATTTGTTAAAATAATGCCCCGCCAGAAAAAGAATAAAACAAAACAGGGATTCGTATAATTGCGTCGGATGAAGTTTTATTCCAAGCGGGGCAAGCGCCATCGGGTGACTGAAAACAACCCCCCACGCCCCGTGAGTCCTCATCCCGTAACAGCAACCGGCGGACAGGCATCCCACCCTGCCTATTGCGACTCCAAGGAACAAAGCAGGGGCGGCTATGTCCAGAATACCCGGGAGCGGGAGTTTATTTTTAATAATGTAAAAAACCCCTACGGCGGCCGCAAATATTACGCCTCCGTAAAGGACAAGCCCGCCTGACCATATAAAAAAAACGTCGGCAGGGTTATTCCTGTAAAACTCCCAGTTTAGTACAACGTAAAACAGGCGGCTGCCTATCAGCCCGCTGATGAGCACGTAAAAACACAGGTTTGTAATAAATACCGGTGAGACACCCCTCTCCGCGGCCTGCCCCCTGAGGTAACTCATCGCTACCAGGAAACCGACGGCGACAAACAGGCCGTATGTTTTTATCACAATCCCGCCGAAATTCAATAAATCAGGAAACATTTTATTACCGCTCTCCCCGCTTCGTTCCGTGGCAGGTGTCTGGCTTCAGTATGCCCGCAAAAAACAAAAATAAAATTATTCCGCCTACGGTTATACAGGAATCCGCCACATTGAACACGGGCCAGAAATGGACGTCAATAAAGTCAATTACTTTCCCGACAAATATCCTGTCAATAAGGTTGCCGACTGCGCCGCCAAAAATCAAACTCATGGCGACCCTGCCGTACAGCCCCGCCTGCTGAATTATCTGATTACGGGAGATGAACAACACTGCAAGGACGCCGAGGGAAACAACTATAAAAAACAGATTGGAATGTCTTTCGCCCTGGAAAAATCCGAAGGCGATACCCGTATTCTCAACGTAAGTGATGGATAAAAATGGAACGAACGGCATTGATTCATGCAGGATGAAATTTCTCCTGATTAAAAACTTGGTTACCTGGTCAACAATAATTACGCCCGGAAACAGAAGTTTTGCAACAAAGTTAACTCTTGATGGCATCTTTACACCTCGGACACAGCCCTTCCGTCTGGGGTCCAACCGACCAGTTCCAGCACCTCGGGCATTTTTTCCCGTCCGCCTTCCTGACGACGACTTCCGCATCAACTTCATCCGGCGCCGGCTTTGAGCCCACGTCCCCTCCATCCGTTATTTCAACCTGTGAAACAATAAAGATTGACGGTAAATCAGCGACGTATCTTTTCAGGAATTCGCCGGCATCACCGCCGGACGGATGCAATACGACCTTCGCCTCAAGGGAAGCGCCGATGACGTTTGACTTCCTTGCTTCTTCAAGTTTAAGGTTCACCCTGTCTCTGAGCGTAATAAGTCGCCCCCATGTCTCCTCCAGCCCGGGCGATACAAACCCTTCATTGATTTCAGGCATGTCTCCAAGGAAAACGCTGTCGTCCGGCCCCCCCTGGCTTGTTTCCGTCAGCATCGTCTGCCATGCCTCTTCGGCAGTAAAGGACAAAACCGGGGCCATAAGATGCACAAGGGTGGAAAAAATGTTGCGCATCACCGTCTGGGCGCTCCTGCGTCCGGCCGAATCCGCTGCGAAAGTGTAGAGACGGTCCTTCAGGATGTCCAGGTAAAAATTAGACAAATCGGTTACGCAGAACCTGTTTATTTCGGATATGACCATGTGGAACTCGTACTCGTCGTAATGTTTCAGGACGTCTTTCTTTAGCCCCTGGAGACGGTGCATCATATACCTGTCTATCTCAGGCATATTTTTTCCGTCAACACAGTGTTGCCGGTAGTTGAAATCCGATATATTACCGAGGATAAACCTCAGCGTATTGCGTATCTTTCTGTAGGTCTCAACGAGCCGCTCAATTATCTCTTTTGAAATCCTCACGTCTTCCCTGTAATCGCTTGATGCAACCCACAGCCGGAGAATTTCGGAACCGAATTTATTTATAATCTCCTGCGGGGCGATAACGTTACCGAGTGACTTTGACATTTTTTTACCATCGCCGTCAACGGTGAACCCGTGCGTAAGGACAGTCCTGTACGGCGACTGGTTGTACAGGGCTACCGACGGGATTAGCGACGTCTGGAACCATCCCCTGTGCTGGTCCGAGCCCTCCAGATACATATCTGCAACAGGGCCCGAGCCCCTGCCCGCCCCACCGAAAAGACCGGGGCCGCCAAGCACCGCCTCGTATGAAACGCCGGAGTCAAACCACACGTCCAGTATGTCCTCTTCCTTTTTAAACTCGCTGCCGCCGCATTCGCACCGCAGAGCAGGCGAAATACCCTGCGTCCACTCCTCAACCGGTCGGGTGAACCATGCGTCGGACCCTTCTTCAGCCGCTATCCGCTCAAAATTTTCTATGACCTTCGGACTCAATAACGTCCTTTCACATTTAGCACAATACAGCGCAGGTATAGGCACCCCCCAGTACCTCTGACGGGAGAGGCACCAGTCAGGCCTGTTTTCAATCATCCCCGAAATCCTGTTTATGCCCCCTGCCGGCAGCCACCGGACTTTTTTTATTGCGTCCAGCATTCTCTGCCTGAGGTTTTCATGTTCAACGTTCAGAAACCACTGGTCGGTGGCGCGAAATATTATTGCGTGTTTGCACCTCCAGCAGTGTGGATATGAGTGCGTCAGTTTTCCCTCGGCCACCAGAAGCCCTTTATCCCGGAGCGATTCGGTGATTAAAGGATTGGCTGCAAAAACCCTGTGCCCCTTAAAGGCAGGGACGTCGTCGGTAAAAACCCCTCTATAATCAACCGGAGACAGCACCGGCAGTTTGTACTTCAACCCGACCCGGTAGTCCTCCACCCCATGGCCGGGCGCTATGTGGACGATACCCGTGCCCTCCTCCATACTTACAAAATCGGCAAGAACACCGGTGGAAACCCGCTGGGAAAACGGGTGTCTGAACTGCACCCCCTCAAATTGTTTCCCGGTGTAAGTCCCGAGCAACTTAAACGTTTCGGTCCCGGTGACTGAACTGAATTTCTGCAGGAGTTTTTTGGCAAGTATCAGATTTTCGCCCCGAGCGCCTTGGACAACCACATATTCCTCGTCCGGGTGAAACGCCAGCGCGACGTTTGCGGGAAGTGTCCATGGCGTCGTCGTCCAGATAACCGCAAAGGCGGGCTGGTTTAGAAAAGACACCGCCTCAAACTTCACATAAACCGACGGCGAAATGCTGTCGGCATATTCCACCTCCGCTTCTGCAAGAGCGGTCTCGCAGTGCGGGCACCAGTATATCGGTTTTTTTGCGCGGTAAATGAAACCGCCCTGAACGAGCCTCCCGAATACGCCTATTATCGCGGACTCGTACTGCGGGGACATCGTCAGGTAAGGGTTCTCCCAGTCGCCAAACACTCCTAACCGGATGAATTCGCCCCTCTGGATGTCAACGAATTTTTTTGCAAACTCCCTCGCCTTTTTGCGGAACTCAATGCGGTCTATCTGTCTCTTATCAACCCCGAGGTCCTTAAACAACTGGTACTCTATCGGCAGCCCGTGACAGTCCCACCCGGGGACGTATGGCGAATGCTCTCCCCTCATTGTCTTATATTTTACTATTATGTCTTTCAGTATCTTGTTGAGTGCGTGGCCGATGTGGATATGCCCGTTGGCATAGGGCGGGCCGTCGTGTAAAACAAACTGCCGTGCGGCCGCGCCTTTTTCAATCAACCTGCGGTATATATCAATCTTCTCCCAGCGGGATATAATCTCCGGTTCTTTAACGGGGAGGTTCGCTTTCATCGGAAATTTTGTCCTGGGCAGGTTCACTGTCTTTGAATAATCTATCATTATAATGGGACACCCCTTACTCTATCTATAACCACCCTTTTTCAGCAGGAACGCTATCCTCTGCAAACTTATGCCCATGTCCATATTCAGCACCTGCACGGTCGTGGGCAGATGCAGGTTGATGGGGGCGAAATTCATTATCCCCTTTATGCCGCTTTCAACGATTTTCCGTGCGACCACTGATGCAACCGGCGCCGGAACCGTAAGAATTGCAATTTTTATTTTTAATCTGCGGGAAACTTTCTTGATCCTGCTGAAATCAAAAATCCTTTTCCCTGCAATACTCCTGCCTGTTTTCCCCTGGTTTGCGTCAAACCCGCAGACAATCCTGAAACCATGTTCCTCAAAACCGCCGTATTTCAACATTGCCGACCCCAGGTTACCCGCACCCACAACCGCAACGTTGCATTGCTTGTCAACCCCCAGTATTTTTATCAATTTTTTCCTGAGGCCGACAACGGAGTAACCCCTGCCCGATATTCCGAACTGGCCGAAATATGACAGGTCCCTGCGTATCTGGTCGGCTGAAAACCCCGTGAGTTTTGACATTTCGTTTGACGATACAAAGTCACCCCTGCGGGATTCAGCCAGTCCCCGGTAATACAGCGTTAAACGGGTAATAGTGCGTTTAGGTATGCGTCCTAACATGCGGGGAAAATTACTTTTCATGTATCCTGACGCCGGGGTTATTCGCTATCCGTCCACGGGCGGACTGTCTTCTTAATCGGGTTATTCCCCTTCCTCCTGCAAATCAATAAGCATGAACTTTTTAGACGGCAATTCCAGTATCCCGATGGTTGATTTGCCGTCCAGCCATCCGCCTGCCTCGCCGGGATTTATTATTAACGTTTCCCCCACGGTGCGGACGTCAACCCTGTGCGTATGACCGTATATTATTATATCATATTTCCCGGAAGATGCGAATTTCTCCAGCGAATCGGGCTGGTGCATCAGCAGGACGCTGAACCCGTTCACTTCGGCTTTATACGGGGGTTCGTGTAATTCTCCTATCTGCGAAAATTTCTCCCGCAGGAACCTTTTTTCTCCGTCGTTGTTCCCGAAGACAGCCACCAGTTTGCTTTTGAGTTCTTTGAATTCCCTGCCCGTAATCGGGGAAATGATGTCCCCCGCATGGAAAATCAGATCAACCTTTTCCCTGTTGAAAACGGAAACCGCCTTTGCAATCATCGGCATGTTTTCGTGCGTGTCGGACATTATTCCTATTTTCATTTTTTCGCGCAACATCGTGGCGTGTAACAAACGCCTTAGTGTAGTGCCCCTAACAGGTCTTTACATTTGGCTGTCATTGCGAGAAGCGTCAGCGGTTGCGAGGCGAAGCCGAAGCAAACTCATAAGACAAGGGGATTGCTTCGGGACTTCGTCCCTCGCAATGACAATCCAGTGGGTACTCAAATGTCAAGTTATTTATGCGACACTATGTTATGTTGGTGGAGGTGGCGGGAATCGAACCCGCGTCCAGAAATATCCGGCCAGGACGTCTACAGGTTTAGTCCGGATACGTTTCTCGTCTGCGGTTTGCCTCACGAACAGGGCGCCGCAAACCAGCCCCAATGTTATTTTCCTTTTGCCCCGTTGAGACGCCGGAAAACAAAAGTAATCCCATCGTGAACGCTTTCCGCTCTATGGGAGTCGGGCAGAAGCGTCGTCGCCTTTAGTTAGGCGGCACATGCATAAGCGTTTGCACTTATTTGTAGTGGTCAGTTTTTTTCGTGGCCTCCGACCAACCACGACCTGCAGTCACTGGACAGAATTATCCCTGTCGAGCCCTGTTCACCCCCACTGTAATCGGTCGTGTTGCCGTTTGTTTTACTTTTTTGCTTTTTTCTTTTTGCCGTGTTTTTTTCCGCAACCCATTTTTAACTCACCTCCCCTGCATCTATTTTCGGTTATATCTGCCTTTCTTTTACGCGCTCCTTTAAAGAAATCCTTCATCAGCCGGCTGCATTCATCACGGTGCCCTTCCGCCCGGGCCGGGTTTATGGTCGGGGTATCGCCTGCAATTTCGCCCGCATTACCTTGGACCGGCGACCTGCAACCGAATACGACTTCCGGTATCCTCGCCTGGCGTATCGCCTGCACACACATCCGGCACGGCTGGACGGTGGAATATAAAACGGTGTCCACCAGTCGCCAGTTGCGGAGTTTTTTAGACGCTTTTCTTATTGCCAGGATTTCAGCATGGGCTGTAGCGTCGTTTGCCGATTCAACCATATTGTGCGCCCTCGCAATTATTTTTCCATCCCGGACAATCAAAGAGCCCACGGGGACTTCTCCCTTAATAAAGGACTTCTTCGCCTGTTTTATCGCTTCCTGAATGAACTTATTATCGCCGGAAATCAAATTTCACCCCTATCCATTCATGCAGGATGGCATGTTTGCTACAGTCCCTGAAACATTTGCGCCCGGCGCGATTTGAACGCGCAGCCTTCTGGTCCGTAGCCAGACGCTCTATCCAGTTGAGCTACAGGCGCACTATCGTCCGCTTCCGTCAGCACAAAATTATATCAAATTTTTATCTTTTTGTCAAAATTAAAAAAACCCCAGTTTAATAAAAAACTCGTCGCCGAAAAAAAATTGACCACTCCTTAATTTTTTGGTATAATTATTGTGTGGTGCTTCTGGTCAGCCCCCTGGCCCCTGGATAAGGAGAAAAAATATGAATTTTAGAGGTTTTCTTTCTGTTTTTGGGGTTTTGTTCTTGCTTGTTTCGTTGACTACCTGCACAAAAAAAACCGAGGAGAAAATTACTATAACATGGGCGGTTGGCAAAGATGCCACGGGTGCCCAGCGAGACCTTATAAAGCAATTCCAGAAAAAATATCCCGATATAGAGATTAAATTGATGGAGATGCCTGAATCGGCCACAATTCAGCATGACTCTTATGTGACTTATTTAAGTGCGGGCGATTCTTCAATTGATGTTTATTCTATTGATATTATATGGCCATCGGAGTTTGCATCTGCGGGATGGGTCTTACCTCTGGATAGTTATTTCACAAAGGATAAACAGAAAGAATTTTTAAGCGGGCCTATAAAGGGGTGTACTTTTAAAGGAAAGATCTATGCTGTGCCATGGTTTACCGACGCAGGAATCCTCTATTACAGAAAAGATATTCTTAAAAAAGAAAATCTGAAGCCACCAGAGACCTGGCAGGAACTTATATCTCAGGCAAAAAAGATTCAGGATAAATATAAAATTTATGGATTTGTTTTTCAGTCCCGGCAGTATGAAGGCCTTGTTTGTAATTTTTTGGAATATGTCTGGTCAAATGGCGGGAAACTTACTGACGGTAGAGCGGTTGAAGCGCTAAAACTTATAGTTGATATAATTCATAAACATAAAATTGTGCCCGAGGGTATAACCACTTACAAGGAAGAGGAATCACGTCAGATTTTTACTTCGGGCAATGCGTGTTTTCACAGGAACTGGCCCGCTTGCCCAGGATGAGAAGAAAGGTTCCATGGTTGTAGGTAAGGTTGGCATCAGTCCTCTGCCACATTTTCCCGGCGGGGAAAGTGCATCCTGCCTCGGCGGGTGGAACCTTACCATATCAAAGTTCTCAAAGAACCCTGATTCTGCATGGAAGTTTGTAGATTTTATGACTTCTTTTGAATCACAGAAATATTATTCTATAAAAGGTGGTCGTCTTCCAACAAGAATTGCCGTCTATAAAGATAAAGAAGTCCTTAAGACATCACCCCATTATGCTGATATGTTTAAGGTTTTTGTTACAGCTCTGCCCCGCCCCGTTACACCAAATTACTCTCGGATTTCAGATATACTTCAGGTTGAAATTCATCAGGCGCTTACTCTGAAAAAATCTCCCGAAGAAGCGCTTAAAGACGCAGAAAAGAAAATAAAACACCTTTGAGGAAGTGGCGTTGGTCCTTGGTTGTTAACTTGTTTATGAAAAAAAACATTGCATACTTTTTTTGCCTGCCAGCGCTTTTGTTAATATTTGCAGTTGCGTTTTATCCGATATTGAACGCTCTCTGGTTAAGTTTACATTCTATGAATCTTAAAATGGCGGGCGGTTCAGAAAAATTTGTCGGATTGAACAATTTTTTATCAATTCTAAAAGATGACCGCGCCTGGACGTCTCTTTTGCAGACATTAATTTTTACTATATCGTCTGTAGGGCTTGAGTTTATTTTGGGGTTTGGCATTGCTCTTCTTTTAAATGAAGTTTTTTTTGGTAGGGGGGCGATGCGTGCAATTTCTCTTGTGCCGTGGGCGATTCCAACTGTTGTCTCGGGCCTTTTGTGGCTTTGGATTTTCAATGACCAGTATGGAATCTTCAGTAAATTCGGGAGTATTATGTCGAAACCAACAGGAGCGATGGCTTCGCTAATTATCTCGGATGTGTGGAAGACGACTCCATTTGTTTCAATTCTTCTTTTAGCGGGGCTTCAGATGATTTCACGCGAACTTTATGAAGCGGCAAAGATAGACGGAGCAACAAAATTCAAACAGTTTTTATATGTAACACTGCCACTCCTTAAGCCAATTATAATAGTTACGCTTTTGTTTCGCACACTGGATGCATTCAGAATTTTTGACCTTGTATATGTTATGACGGGCGGCGGTCCCGGAAATTCAACAGAGACGCTTTCTCTCTATACTTATAAAGTTTTGTTTTCTTATCTTGATTTTGGGTATGGGTCGTCTTTATCTGTTTTCGCATTTTTTTGTGTTGCACTAATAAGTTTTTGTTATTTGATTTTTTTAAGAAGGAGCCCTGAGTGTTGAAATTGAGATATTTTGCTGTAGTGGTCGCTGTTTTTTTTATACTTTTTCCAATTTACTGGCAGGTTTGCACTGCATTGAAACCATCGTCGGAGATTTTCTCTAAACCAATAACATGGTTTCCAGAGTCATTTACTTTTGAAAACTTCAGGGCTGTCTTAACATCGGGGCATTTTATTACATATTTGAAAAACAGTGCTTTTGTAGCAACCGGGACGACAATTCTTTGTTTGATCTTCGGCTCTTTTGCCGGCTATGCCCTTGGCAGGTTAAAGATGAAACTAAAAAATGTCATCCTCTGGATTGTGCTTTCCGTTTCTATGTTTCCTCAGATTGCAATTGTTAGCCCGCTTTTTTTGTTTTTGAAGAAGCTGGGTTTATTGAATACTTATCCGGGACTTATTATTCCTTACTGTACTTTTGCTTTGCCCCTCAGTATCTGGATGCTTACAAATTTTTTCAGGGAACTCCCGCAAGAGATTGAAGAGCAGTCATTTATTGATGGTTGTAGTCCTGTTCAGTCGCTTTCAAAAGTTATTTTGCCTTTGAGTTTGCCAGGCATGGCTGCAACCGCAATTCTTGTTTTTATATTTGCATGGAATGAATTTTTATTTGCACTTACTTTCAATACAAGGCAGGATATGAGAACAGTGCCTGTGGGCGTAGCGATGTTTCCCGGGCTTTATGAAATCCCCTGGGGCACAATTTTTGCCGCATCAACAATTGTTACTTTTCCGTTAATCATAATGGTCTTTCTTTTACAGAGAAGAATTGTCTCTGGCTTAACCGCCGGAGCCATAAAATAGATGCTTCGGGGAAGAATATTTATAAAAAAACATTTACCTAAAATTTACTTGCTTTTTACCAAATTATGGGTTATATTACATAGTATCTACGAAAGGGTTTTTATAAAAACTATTGACATAATATATGGATTAGCCCGAATGAACATAAAAATGTCTATTTTTTCTATTTTGTTACTTTCTTGCCTTCTTGCTTTTCATTGTTCTGTCCATGCATCTACTATTGCAGTATGCAGTTTTGA
>JAHJSO010000212.1 GCA_018830385.1 Elusimicrobiota bacterium
CAAAAATAAATTCGCCGGAGGTCCTGCTTTTTGTCCTCGCTATTTCAGGGCTTTTGATACATTTTCAGAAGTTGTGGCACTACTATACCCTGCAAACGCTACCTCTAATGATTATACTCGCCGGGATTGGTATGAAGTACATTGCGGAGTCGCCGTTCTTCGGACGTTTTAAGAAAACTGCTTTCGTTTTAACCGTCCTGCTTCTGGCGCCGGCTGCCGCAAGGGTGGGACTCAACACGGCGCGCTTCTTCTATTACCTGATAAGGGTACACCCCGCGGGGGTTGAATTTCAAAAACAAAAAACCCCTTTATCGGTATATACCATCTGGCATGACCTGGCCCTCGCAGATGAAATCCGCAGTCACACGGTGGAAAAAGAAATCGTAGCGATGTATTCTGAACACAGGTACTACTTCTTCGCAGGCATTTTCCCGCACGGCAGGAACGTTATCCCGCCCGCTACGGATTTTGAGACGGACATTGCAAAATCAGTCACGGATAAAAAAATCCGCACTGTAATTATACTTGAGTGGGAAAATTTTAACGAGGCTAGCCCGTTAGGGCAGGTTATTAAAAAAGGGTTTAACCGCAAAATGACTCTGCGGAATTCCCCGACACAGGTAGTCCTGTTCCAGAGGGACGTACCGCCCGTAACCTTTACCAAAGTCCGGTGGGACAAACAAAGGTATGAATGGTATCCTGAAAAATAACATTTTGCCGGTCTGTATAATGCTCGCATCTCTGGCACTGGGCCTGTGGGGGATTAACTATGATTTACCCCACATATACACCACCGAGGAGTACAAGGTGGTGAATTACGCCTTAAGGTTCGGCACGGGCGACCTGAACCCTCATTTTTTCAACTACCCGTCCCTGTATCTGTATTTCACCTTTTTTGTATGTGGGATTTATTTTATCATTGGAAGGATTGCCGGCGCATTCTCAAGCACGCAGGAATTCGCAATATCCTTTGTAAAAGACCCAAGCGGCGTCTATTTGACGCTCCGGATATTCTCCGTCTTGTGGACGACGGGCGCGGCCCTTTTGGTGTATAAAACGGGAAAACTCCTCTTCAATAAAAAGGCGGGGCTTTGCGCCGCAGCGTTGTTTACCTGCATCCCTTCGGTATTAATCTCAGCTCACGAGATACGGCCGAGCCAGCCGAGTTTATTTTTCCTTGTCCTTTCGTTTTATTTCCTGGCGTTATTCTACATGGAGGGCAAAAACAAAAATTTCTACCTGTCCTGTATATCCCTTGGCATATCAATATCAATCTTTTACAACGCAATACCTATGGTCGTGATGCTGCCCGTTGTCTATTTTGTGCGTAACAAAAAAATAGCGGCCCTTTCCGACGCCCGCCTGTGGTTAGGGCTGTCTATCGTCTTGATAACCTCTATAGCAGGCACCCCTTACAGCGTTCTTGACTTCGCTACTTTCAGAAGGGATTTTTTTGCGCATGCAAGCACCCCGCCGGCAAGCATATTAATCAACATCAGGGAGGTCTTTTCAAACATCCTGTTTATGGGGAACAGGGGACACGTGATGCCGCCGCAGGGTCCGCCGTTTGCAGGGATGCTGTGCCTTGCAGGCACAATATGGCTGTTGTCCAAAGGATTTCTCCTGATGGTTCCCGTCGCGTTGTTTTCAATACCCGTGGTATTTTATCACAGCCCCGGTATCGGTTATTTATTTCCTGCATTCCCGTTCCTTGCGCTTGCGGGTGGATGGCTCGCCGATAAACTTGCCGGCAAAATAAAATCGTCTTCACTGAGCACCCCGGCATTTATCCTGGCATTTCTCATAGTCCTTACCCCATCCGTTATACTCTGCCTCAAAACCGGTTATATCTACACGCTTAAAGATAACCGGACGATTGCAAAAGAGTGGATTTACAAAAACCTGCCACACGGCGCCGCCGTCCTTGTTGACCTGTACCCTTTCTCGCCGCCCATAAAGGAAACGAAAACCCAACTTGAACGGCTGTACGACAGGGCGGCCCTGCTGAACCATTATAAAAAGGAATACCTAAAACTCCTGCTGGAGGCCCACCCGGACGGAAATTACGGTTATGAGATTTACAGGGTCTATCGCCCGCCGGCAGAGGTCAGCGGGATAAAATATGTCGTTGAAGAAGCGGAGAAAATGCAGGACCTGGTTGACGTTGCCCCCGGTTTTAAATACCTGCGAAAAAAGGGCATCCGGTACCTGGTACTGAATTCCTGGGCGAGGCATTCAGGATTAAATTCACGGGATAAGGGTATTGTTGACTTTTATACCGGGGTTGAAAAGAACGCCCGGATACTTAAACAATTCCCCGATAAAACGGACGGCGGCAAACGGCAAACGGCGCCGTCAAAAGGGCCTGAAATATATGTCTATGAATTATGATTATGCATCAAATGTGTTAAAAACGTTTGCACTCGCACACAATTACAACAAGTGGATTTTTGATATGATCCTTCCACACGTAGGCAAAAGGACCCTTGAGGTCGGCTGCGGCACAGGGAACATTACCGGTTATTTAAAAGATATAACAAACCTGACCTGCCTTGACAGAGAAGACGCCTACATCCGGCACATGAGAATTGACTGGCAGGCGATAAATTTTATTTGCGCCGATATTTCAGACAAATATATCTATCAAAAATTCCCGGAAAAATTTGACACCATCGTCTGCATCAACGTCCTTGAGCACGTTGAAAACGACGTTCAGACGCTTAAAAATATGCACGGCACCCTTGACCCGGGGGGAAAACTTATACTCTTTGTCCCAGCTATGTCATCCCTGTACGGCACGATGGACCGTTTTCTGTCTCATTGCAGGCGCTACGACAAAAAGGGCCTTTCCGACAAGGTAAAGAACGCCGGTTTTGAAATTAAGAAAATAAATTACAGCAACTTCCCCGGCATAATCGGATGGTACTTAAACGGCCGGCTGCTGAAAAGAAAAAAATTCTCAATCCTGCAGCCGTTGATATTTGACAAGTTTGTGCCGTTCATTGCAAAGTTTGAAAAAATAATTACGCCGCCCGCAGGAATGTCGCTTTTGTGTG
>JAHJSO010000213.1 GCA_018830385.1 Elusimicrobiota bacterium
GCGAATAAATTAAACTTTCCGACGCTGATTGAGGTTTTTAATAAACCGTCTGATTTGTTCGGGATACTGTCGGATATGGACCTCGTCGTAAGCCAGCGCCTGCACGGGCTGATACTGTCGTCGCTGTTGAAAATACCGATGGTCGGAATATCTTCCGACCCGAAATTGGGCTTCTTCTCCTCGGAGATCGGCCAGAGGCACATAGTGATGGAACAGTTTGACATAATAACGGTAGTAGAGTTGATAAACGATGTGTGGAAATGGCGCAAGGAGTTTATATCCGCCCTTGAACAGAAGATTGACAAACTGAGATACCGGTCCTATCTGAATGTCACAAATCTGGTTAGCATGGCGGAATGGGAAGGTCAATGAATAAAAATATCTTGCGTAAGTCCTTTACGGCAGCGTCGGTTGTATTGCTTACGGGTTTTGTCGCCATTGCAAGGAATAACGTTGCCTTACAGTCGGCAAATATAAGGGACAGGTTTGATATCGCGGTTTTCCTGGAATATAACGTTACTGCCCCTGAGGTGGTCAGTGAAAAGATAAGGGCGATTGACAATGTATTCAGCGTAAAATATGTTTCAAAGGAAGATGCAAGAATCCGCGTGCAGGAACTCAGGAGTGAGATAACCATTGCCGAGGACAACCCTTTCCCGGACAGTTTCCTAATTATTCCCGCGAGTATCTCCATGGCGGAGATAACTTATCTGAGTGGCGAAATAAAAAAGATAAAAGGTATTGAGGACGTCCAGTTTGACAGGGCTATGGTGGAAACGATTGAAGGGCTGGACTATGCAGGCGTTTTTGCAACGTCCGTCCTAACAGGGGCGCTTGTTTTGTCTGTCGTCGTTTTTTTGCTGAAGTTCCCCGGGGTAAAGGAAAGTTTTGCGCTGACGTCCGGGTTTCTGCCTGTAGGGACAATTGCGGTCCTTGCATCCGGGGTGCTCTCGCTGTTGCTGCTTGAAATCATCAGGGCGTACTTGGCAGGCGTAAATCTTGTAGGCTTCTCAATCCCCGGGATGCTGGCCGTTTTCCTCGCAGGCGTTTTTCTTTCGTTATGAAAAATATTTTTATTTTTTTATCCTGCGTTCTTCTTATCCATGCCGTTGTTTCAGGTGAGAGTTATGATCGCCTCATAAAGCAATATAAAAAGGAAATCAATAAAAAATCGTCGGAACTTATCAAAAAGGAAAAGGAACTCCAGGAGAAAAAGGCGGAGCAGGACAAGTATAAAAAAGAGGAACAGCAGGTCCGCAACGAGCTCACCAGAATTCGCAGGGAATTAGGCAACCTTTCCGCCGAGATAACAAAGATACAGTCAAAGATAAGAAGCACAATGAAGAACATAAGGCAGTCTGAGGCGGAAATAAAATCCGCGCGGACGGAAAAATCACAGTGGCAGGATATAATGAGAAAAGAACTCGCAATGTTTTATCGAAGATACCGGACTTCGGCGGTTCTGACAGACGTTCCCTGGGAGAAAAAATATTTTTCCTATGCGATTAAAGCCAAAACGCAGATTGTAAACAACGCGGACATCCGCAGGGCGTCTGCGGAGGCGTCATATATGAGATACGAACTATTAAAGGACGAACTCTTGGTTTTAAAAGATAGGCACACAGCGAAACAACGGGAATATAAGAATCTCCAGACGGCAAAGGCGGAACTTCTTAAATCAGCCACGGGCAGGAGGGTTGCCGCCGAAGAAGAGGTAAAAGCCCTCAGAGAGACGGCCGGGGAACTAAAGGCGCTGCTACGTTCTCTTGAAGAAAAGAAAACCCAGACGATTGAAATGAAAAAGCAGGAGGAGTTTGCAAAAAAACACTTTGCCGAGAAAAAGAAACTCCTGCCATGGCCCGTTTCAGGCGAAGTCATTATGCACTTCGGGAAAAACAAGCACCCGAAACTTGACACGTACGAAATCTGTAACGGCATAAAAATAAGGACTGCATCAAACCAGCAAGTGAGCGCCGTTGACGCGGGGGAGGTTGTTTATGCCCGCGAATTCAGGTCATACGGCAGGACGATAATCATTGACCACCGGGGAGACACGTACACGATATACGGACACCTGGGCGAATTCCTGGTTGAAGAAGGCGCAAAGGTGTCTGCGGGCCAGACAATCGGCAAGCCGGGTAGCGACAACGGGTATTTATACTTTGAATTGCGTATTGACGACCAACCGCAGGACCCGATTGCCTGGCTGAAGGAGGAGAAAAAATAAAATGTTCAGAAAAACAATTCTTTTTGTATTGGCGATTTTATTGTTGTGCGGCGGTACATGCGTACCGGCGGACGGGGCGACAGCAGACAAGACAGACACTGCCGAAGGCAGGGCAGATAAGACATACGACCAATTAAAACTTCTCCTTGACATACTCGCCTATACCCAGCAGAACTATGTTGACGAGATTGACACGCAAAAACTCATATACAGCGCTGCCTCGGGCATGTTAAGACCCCTTGACCCGTTCTCCCAGTTTATGGAACCAAGGATATTCAACGAGATGAAGATAGAAACAGAGGGTAAATA
>JAHJSO010000214.1 GCA_018830385.1 Elusimicrobiota bacterium
CTCTTGTCGCTTATCACCGAAAAACCCGTGTTACAGTGTGAGAGGGCAAGTTCTTCAAGCGTCCTGATTATGCGTGATTGTTCCGTCTGGTCGGACTTAAGAAACTTTTTCCGCGCCGGCGTGTTAAAAAACAATTCCTTCACTTCCACCCGCGTGCCGGCAGGCGAGGCGCACTGCTGGTTTTTTGTAAGTTTCCCGCCTTCAACCTGTATTTCCCAGCCGTTTACCGTGACGGGGGTTTGCGGTCGTGAAACAATGCGCATCCTTGAGACGCTTGCGATTGAAGACAGGGCTTCACCCCTGAAACCGAGCGTCGTAAGTCCTGCCAAATCCGAAAAATCTTTTATCTTGCTCGTGGAGTGCCTCTCAATTGACAGGGCTAATTCCTCCGGGGCCATCCCTGTGCCGTCATCCTGCACGGATACGTTATTTTTCCCGCCGGAGTCAAACTCAACGTTTATTCTTCCGGCGGAGGCATCAAGCGAGTTCTCCACCAGTTCCTTTATTACGTTTGCAGGACGCTCTATCACTTCCCCGGCAGCAATCCTGTTCACCACGTCTTCCTGTAAGACATGAATTCTATTCATACAGTTTGCAATTTTTTGGCCCCGGCGTCAGCCCCGGCGCAGGCCTATTTAAGTTTTACGTCCTTGCTGCACATCTGCCGGTAGTGACAATCTTTGAAACATACGTCCGTTACGCCCATGGATAACTTTGTCTCGCAATCAATGTAGTCATCAGCCAGCTGCTTAATGTTGGTAAAATCGTCCTTTTCAATTTTTGTAAAAGCAATCCCGACCCGCCAGCTGTTCCCCTTTGTGAGAGTCCATAAAACCGTGCCCTCCACTCTTTTTACGTGGATGCCGGGGAGTTTTATTTCAGACGTAATACTCGTTCCGACTTCAATGGGCACGAACGTCAGTATGCCTATCCCACCTGCGGATATGTCCAGCAAAACAGCGGGCACCGGCGTTGCGACTGCGGACGGTTCAAAATACAAATCAACCGGTTTTGCGATGTCCTTCAGTACTGGAAACCTGCGGAACTGTCTTCTGTCTTTTGGGTCTGTCATTTCTCATACCTCTCTTTCCACCCGGAAATCAGTTTCAGCGCGTCAAGTGGAGTAATTTTATTTGTGTCAATCCTTGAGATTTCATCCAGCAGTTCTTCATACTGCGGGCCTGCGGGTCCACGGTTGTTGTGCGTCCCGGGACATTGTGCGTCCGCCGCGGTGTCTGAGGCTTTTGAGGCGACTGAGGCTTTTGAGGCGACTGCGGTTTTTGAGGCGACTGCGGCTTTTGCGGCGCCTGCAGTACCGCCAGCGCCGAACAGGAAGGGCTGCATGGTTTCCGACCTATTTTCCAATTCCGAGAGAATTTTTTCCGCTTTCAGGATAACCTCCGGCGGCAGCCCTGCGAGTTTTGCGACGTGAATTCCGTACGACCTGTCTGAACAACCGGGGATAATCTTGTGCAGGAAAACGATTTCGTCCCTGTATTCCTTAACGCTCACGTTAAAGTTCTGGATGCCGTGGACGGTTTCAGCGAGTTCGGTCAATTCAAAATAGTGCGTGGCGAACAACACTTTCGGTTTTTTGCCGCCACTCCCTTTTGCATGAAGATATTCAACCGTAGCCCTTGCAATTGATATGCCGTCAAACGTGGAGGTGCCCCGGCCGACCTCGTCAAGTATTATTAGCGATCTTTCCGTGGCATTGTGGAGTATGTTCGCCGTTTCCCTCATTTCAACCATGAAGGTTGATTCGCCTGCCGAGAGGTTGTCGGCCGCCCCGATTCTCGTGAATATTCTGTCAACTATTCCTATCTCCGCTTCTTCAGCAGGGACGTAAGAACCGGACTGTGCCATTATCACTATGAGAGCCGCCTGCCTTATGTAGGTTGATTTGCCCGCCATGTTGGGGCCTGTAAGGATTATAATCTGGTTGTCCCCACCGTTCATGTCCGTGTCGTTGGGCACAAAAGATTTTCCTGCAAGTTTTTTTTCAATTACCGGGTGCCTGCCGTTTTTGATTTTTAGATGATAGCCGTCGGTTATGGATGGTTTGCAGTAGTCGTTTTCCCGGGCGATCCGTGACATAGAGACGTACACGTCAAGTTCAGCCAGCGAGGACGAGACAAGGTGGATTTCTTCCGCCATAGATACAATTGCGTTTTTTATCTCCTGAAAAATTTCTTTTTCAAGCCGCAGGGATTTTTCCTCGGCAGTCAGCACCTTTTGTTCATACTGTTTTAATTCCTCCGTGACGAACCTTTCTGAGTTTATCAGCGTCTGTTTCCTTATGTAGTCAGGAGGGACCCTGTCCATGTTCGGTTTTGTAACCTCTATGTAATAGCCGAATACCCCTGTGTAACCGATTTTCAGCGACTGGATTCCCGTTCTTTGTTTTTCCCTGTATTCAAGTTCACCCAGGTATTTCCTGCCGCTGGAAGCGAGTTCCCTGAGTTCGTCCAGTTCCTTTGAGTACCCGTTTTTCACAAAACGCCCCTTGCCGGTGTCGGCAGGAGGCGACTCAATAATGGCGGAAGAAATTTTCCGGATGACGTCGGGTAATTCCCGAAGGTCTTCAATTATGTGTTTTATCCTGCCGGGTTTTTCGTCCCGGATGTTCAGGGTACTCGCTCCCTGAAGGAGGGCTTTTAACCCGGGGACGATTTCAAGCGTATTTTTGAGAGCCACTATGTCGCGAGGGTTGCCCTGCGTTGAGGACATCCGTGAAAGGATCCTTTCAATGTCGCTCGCCTGTTTGAGGAGTTCGCTGCATTGCCGCCGGATGACGCCTTCGTCTATAAAAAATTCCACGGCCGACTGTCTTTGTTTTATTTTGTCCATGTTGGTCAGCGGCTGGGTAATGAACCTGCGGAGGAGTCGTGAGCCCACTGCGGTTGAGGTTTTGTCCAGGACCTCAAGGAGAGAGTTTTCCTTTGAGCGGGTGGCGGCACCCTCAAGTATTTCAAGGTTCTGCAGGACGTTTTCATCAAAAAGGATGTATTCGTCCGTGGAATAGAACCGCGGTATTCTCACGGGGGACATTGCTGTCTTCTGCGTGTCCTCCAGGTATTTCAGTATGGCGGCCGTTGAACGGACGGAGAGTTCCCTGTCCTGCAGCCCGTATGACTTCAGGTTTCCAGTATTGAACATTTTTGTGATTTTTTCCAGCCCGGAGTGGTACTCAAACGACCAGTCGTCCATAAAGTTTATTGACGGGTTGCCCGCTATGCGGCGGTGAAGGGCTGAATCCCTGAGCGAGGCGGGCAGCAGGTATTCTCTGGGATTGATTCTTGCAAGTTCACACAAAACAAGCGA
>JAHJSO010000037.1 GCA_018830385.1 Elusimicrobiota bacterium
CACAGTAAACAAAAACAGAACAAAAAAATTATGCACGTTGATGCACAAAAATAAGTTTTACCTGAAAGCGAAATTTGATTGTCAAACGCGAGGCGATTCTATCAATCCGGAAATCCTTGAATATTTGAAAATGGCCGGTTTCAGGACGATTAATTTCGGCATAGAAACTGCCTCCGAACGGTTGATGAAATTGATAAACAAGGGAGAGACGGTAGAGAAAAACATACAAGCGGTTAAACTGGTAAAAAAATTCGGATTCCAGGTCTCGGCTACATTTATTTTAGGACTGCCGACTGAAACGAAAGAAGAAAGATGGCAGTCATATAAACTTGCAAAACAACTGGACCTGAATTATGTCAGGTTCAACAACGCCACGCCCTATCCCGGCACGGAACTCTATGAGATTGCAAAAAGAGAAAACCGGCTGAATACCGGTAAAAACTGGGAGAATCTCAATGCCTGCGGTTCACTGGTGGAATCACCCTTCAAAAGTTCACGGCTGTCTTATGTCCCGCGGACAACTACGGAAAAAGAACTGGTGAACGACGTGCTCAAAATAAATCTCTTTTTCTCGCTGAGGCCGAAAAGGGTAATCCGTTTACTACTTGAAAAAGAAGGCCCGGTAGGATGGTTCCTACTCTCAGACAGATGGTTTATTAACCTAAAGGAATTATTCTATCTCGCTTCTCTCGGTATAAATTTACTCTATTTATTTATAAAAATATTATTCGTGTTTAATTTTAAAAAACAATCCGATTGAACCAATGTTTAATAATCCAACTAATCCCAGATTATTTTTGTTAATACCTTTAATATTATACTTGTTTTTTGCTGCCGGTTTGATATATGTACAAAGACCACACGAAGATGAAATGATACAATCAAATGTTGCTGTAAATTTACTAAGAAACGGGTTTATGGGAATCCCGCAGGTAAAATCAGTTGTCCCTGCAGAATATAATCCATGGTGGAAGGGACTGGACAAGTATTATTATGGACAACCACCATTATCTATAATAGCACAGGCCTGCTGGTTTAAATTGTTTGGCATTGGTTTGTTTCAACTGCGATCTCTTGCTGTTTTCTGGGGTTTAATCGGACTGTTTGCATGGTATATAATTCTTAACAAATTCAATGTTGACGGACAAACCTCTTTGTTCGCTCTGGTTTTAATAAGCGTTGATTTTATATACACCCGTTTCTCGGCAAGCGGCAGGGTATTTGACATTATGTGCGCCTCGCTTGCTTTCTGTTCATGGGCGGGTTATATGGCTCTAAGAGAAAGATCGCTTCCAAAAGCACTCCTGCTATCAAACACTCTGATTGTTATGTCCGGGTTAACCCATCCAAACGGAATTCTTGGCTTTGCAGCACTTTTGTTTTTAGTTTTATATCATGACATTAAAAAAATAAAAATAAAACATATTTTAATATCCGCCATTCCATACTTTATCGGGGCTTTGTCATGGGGATGGTATATTCTTAAGGATTTAGACGCTTTTTATCATCAATTTTTTGGAATTGTATTCGGATTACACTATCCGACACAAAGTGGTTTCAGTATAACAACAATCTATAATGAAATAAGATGGAGATATCTGTTTGCATATGGGCTCGGGTCAGATTTTTCAGTTCATTCCCGTGCATTATTATTTATACTTGTTGTCTACTTTTTTTCATTCATCTCTCTCGGTTATTTAATACTCAGAAAAAAGGATAATTATCCCTCCCGCATGATTTTCTTCCTCACGGCAATCTATTTTTTTCTATTAATGTTTTTATCCAGCCATAAATGGCCGACTTATCTGGTCCATATAGTCCCTATATTCGCAGCATGTGTCGTAATCTTTCGCAGCCGTCTCAAAGAAAAAACCATCCCCAGGCAGATTTTTACGCTTGCACTTATTCCTGTAGTAATGCTGTCTTCGGGGGTCAACATATACAGATTTAAAAGGAACGAGTATCATAAAAAATTCCTGCCCGATATAAACAAGGTCCTGCAAATTTTATCGCCCACAGACACTATTAATGCCCCATGGGAAACATCGTTCTTACTGGGTTTTGACAGGGTGGTGGCTGACCATTCCCTCGGATATTACAGTAAACAAAAAACCGACGTCATTATAGTTGACGAAACATACGAAAAGGACTTTAATAACATCCGGAATAACAGGCCGGAAATATACTCGCATATTCAGTTTACCCTGAACAACGACTACCAACTAATATATGAAGGCAAATTATATAAAATCTACAGGAAATCAGAAAAGACAATAAAAACCAAACGGATAAACAAATATGATAAAAAATATTAATTTTAAACTTTTAATCCGTTCATGTTTTTTTCTGCTGATTTTTTACAATTTAGTCATTATATGGCTTTTTGCGTGGAACGGGGAAAACGAGTACTGCCTTGTCGCACAGGGAATAATGAATGGTTTTTTGCCCTACCAGTTTTCCGGCTCACACAAAACACCAGGCACTGGTATATTCCTGGCACCCATTTTTTTGATATTCTCTTACAATGTTTTTGTCGCCCGCCTTACAATTTTTTGCTTGAACATTCTCACCCTGTGGCTGCTCTGGAAAACCCTGATTTTTTTTGAGTTTACTTATATCCAGAAATGGATAACTGTCTGTTTATATATTTTGTCATTACCTCTGTTCGGCGGAACTGACCTGCGGGCGGAACAGTTTATTGCCTTTTTGGGCCTTCTATCCTTTTATATCTACATCAAAAAAGACCTATTTTCGGACGGAAAATCCATACTGAATTTTCTAACAATAGGAGGGCTTATTTTCTTGTGCTTCCTCTTTAAACAGACCGGGCTACTTTATCTTCTGGGCTATGCCTGTTTTTGTCTGCTTGCTTTTCTTTTCAGAGAGACCCGACTCAAAGAAACTTTTAAGAGAATTTCTGGTATTACCGTTGCGGTTCTATTTTTAATTTTTTTGTTTTTCTTTTTTTATCACCTGCATGGACTTGCATCGCTCGTGTGGGACAACATATTCCCGCAGGTTGTGTCTGCATATCC
>JAHJSO010000038.1 GCA_018830385.1 Elusimicrobiota bacterium
AACAGGCGTCTCCGGCTTAGCCACGGGCTTTACAGGTTTAACTGCGGGCTTTACTTTTGCAACAGGCGCCTCCGGTTTAGCCACGGGCTTTACAGGTTTAACTGCGGGCTTTATTTTTGCAACAGGCGCCTCCGGCTTAGCCACGGGCTTTACAGGTTTAACTGGTGCCTTGCCCGGTACAGCAGTTTTTTCTGCGCCGGTTTTTTTCTTATCCTTGTTTTTCTTTTCCATTTCCTTTATCTTTTTTATCTTCAAGTGTGTTTTTCGCTGAATCAATTATTTTCTGGGCTGTTTTCTCTCCGACTCCCTGGAGCGTAACCAGGTCCTCCAATTTTATATTTGCAAGTTTGTCTATACTCCTGAGTCCCGCCTTGAAAAGTGTCTCTGCAAGTTTAGGGCCGACACCGTCAAGTTTGGTGAGTTGCTCCACCGATAGGACTTCTTTTTCCTTCGCCGCTTCTTTCTTCTGCGTTTCAGAGCGGACATCAATGCGCCATCCCGTCAACCTGCATACAAGGTTAACGTTAGCCCCGCCCTTGCCTATGGCGAGGGACAGTACATCATCTTTAACAATTACCTCCGCCTTTTTCCTCGTTGCATCAATAACGTTGACATTTTCAACCTTTGCGGGTGAAAATGCGGACGCTATGAATTTTGTAGATTCCTCCGAATACAATATCAAATCAATCCTCTCGCCCCTGAGTTCGTCAATAATCGGTTTAACCCTTGAGCCCTTCACTCCCACGCACGCTCCCACAGGGTCAACCTTTAAATTGTTTGACCTGACGACAACCTTGGACCTTATCCCCGGCGCCCTGACTATCTGTTTTATCTCTACGATTTTTTCATAAATCTCAGGGACATCCATCTCAAACAATCTCTTTACCAGTTCCGTGCGGTTCCTGGACAGCAAAAGCCGCGGCCCACGCGGGCCCCTTTCAACGTTCACGAGCAGCACCTTCAGGTGCTCTCCTATACGAAACCTTTCAGAAAATACCTGTTCCCTGGCGGGTATAATCCCCTCGGTCTTACCAAGGTCAACGATTATATTCTTGTCAACGAATTTATATACGGCGCCGGTCAGCGCTGCCCCTTCCTTCTTTTTGAAATCGTCGTACATGCTTGCCCTTTCGGATTCCCTGATTTTTTGAATGATGACCTGCTTTGCTGTCTGGGCGGCTATACGGGCGAAATCCTGCGTGTCTAATCGTATCCTTAAATCCTGGCCCACGGACGCATCCGGCGAAATGCCTTTCGCATCGTCAAGCGAAATTTCCACGTTCGGGTTGGAAACGTCGTCAACAACCTTTTTGACAACAAACGCCTTCACCTCGGACGTCTCCACGTCCACGACCGCCTCAACGTTCACGTTCCTGCCTACATGCTTCTTGTAGGCGGAAATAAGGGCGGACTCTATCACCCTGATTATCTCCTCCTTCTTTATGCCCTTTTCTTTTTCAATCTGTTCAAGGACAGGAAAAAGTTCACTTTTAAATTCTGTCATTACTTATCAGCGACCTCCTATCGTCGCGCCAGCGCCGGGCATCATATCTCCATCTCAGGATATAGATTCGCCTTCGCTATATTTTTAACATCTATCCCCAGCGTCCTGCCTTCCGTTTCAAGGGATAAGATACCCGACTCAAAACCCCTGATAATTCCGACGAGCTTCCTGTGCGAATCAACGGGCTCATACAGTTTAACATTGACCCTGCTGCCCGTCCATTTAATGAAATCCTTTTCTTTTTTCAGCCGGCGGTAAACTCCGGGCGAAGACACCTCCAAGTTATACCCGCCATCCATAATCCCTGACGAGTCAAGCAATAAACCTATCTTCCCGCTCACAATGGCGCAGTCGTCAAGCGTAACGCCCCCGGAAGCCCTGTCTATGTAAATTCTCAAAAACCTGTCCTTCATCAACTCAACGTCAACAAGCTCGTAGCCCGTCTCCCGGAGAGCGGGTTCAATAATTTTAATAATCTCTTCCATAAAAAAAAGCGGCCTACCACCAGCCACCCATTTCTAAGCGCCAGCCGAATGTATGATAGCAAATTATAAAAAGGTTTTCAAGTGGACGAACATTTTTTTCTTTTTTTCTCATAGGGTCCTGTACAGCACCGCCAGTGTTCGGCATATCCGCAGAGTATCCAGTCAAGTGCCGCTTTTTGTATCCCTACATCGTATCCCAATTTCTCTGATAGATACCATTTGTGTCTCAATATCTCTTCTTTTTGCCGGACGACATCCTCATGCATTTTTTTCTGACGCCATGC
>JAHJSO010000215.1 GCA_018830385.1 Elusimicrobiota bacterium
AAAAACCAGAATGGTCCCATTATCCTTATAATGATAAAGGTATTCACGGCAACAGATTGAAAAATTAAGGCGATTAACGCCGAGAAAAGCCCCAGCGCAAGACCCTTAGCAAGCCAGTCATCAATTGTGTTGAAAATTTTAATGGCATTTTTTCCGATGGAATACATCAGCCATATAAAAGCCAGGAGTCCGACAATTCCTGTTTCTCCAAGAATCAGAGGAAACATGGTATCAACAAGCCCTACGCCTGTTAATCCATGACCCATCAGAGGTTCTCTCGGAAGCCACACAAAGAAGGCCTTTTTCCAACTTTCAACCCTTGCAAGGGCGGATGCTTCCCTTACCCTTATTCCGCCGACTGTCGTTTGCTCGTCGGTCCCTGCAAATGTTTCCTGTATTCTGCCAAGGACATCCTGTGTTGGTTTCGGGAATAAAATTGGAGAAAACAATAGCCCGGTTATAAAAATCATTATCAATAACAGTTTTCTTTTTTGTGTGAGCAGGACAACACTCAGGCACATCGGGATAAAGGCAAAGAAGGATGCACGGGAGAATGTGTATGCAAAGGTCGGCAGTGCAAAAATAAACAAACCCATAAACAATATCGCATATTTTGTGGTGGGGGCATAACAGAAAAGCCCCAACAGGACGGACATAACTATCAGGAGGTAGCCCCCGAGGGATGCGGACTCACCTGTCCCGCTAACGGGGTCAAAGTCAAAGGGCGCATAAATCCTGCCAACCCTGCCGATGAGCGTGTATCCGTACAGGTTGACGATAATAAAGGTTATCAGTCCCGCGATAAGGAGGTGTTTAACCTGGCGGGTATCCCTGACGATATTTGCGGTCATAATGAACAGAATGAAATATTCAATATATTTCAGGAGATAAAAGAATGATTTTACCGGCTTAATATAACCGAGGACAATTCCCCGGGCAGTGAAAAGGACGCATATAAGCGTGTAAATGAAAATCTGGCGGTTGATTGGCGTTCGGACAAAAAGGGCCATTTCCTTCCTTATCGCCATGTGCACAAGCCAGACGACGAAGAGCGCCAGCAATATAAAATCGTCGTACCTGACCACGACGGACCTACCGGGGAGCTGGGCGAGCGGGATTTCAGGGGAGAGGAGCATTGAGAATACCAGAGTGACGAGTCCGTATTGAATGTTCAGGAAAGATATGAAAATGAATGCGAGGCCGAGGATGAGCGCGAACAAAAAATGAATTTTTATGTTGACGATTATTACGCCCGCCAGAAACGCCAGCAGGATGACTGCAAAAAACATTATGAGGGGGGTTGAATAAACCGGCATTTCAGTCATTATACAAAAAAGATTTTTTTTAATCAAGGGGTTGATTTTTCACAAAAAATTTTGTAGTATAAGACGTTATGTTCTGGTTTAAGATACTCAAGAAAATCGTTAAACTCCTTAATTCAAACATATCACCCGACGAGTTAGCACTCGGTGCGGCGCTGGGCGCCGTTGTCGGGCTGACCCCTCTGGTCGGCCTGCACAACCTTTTCATAGTGGTTCTCATGATTGTTTTGAACGTGAACCCTGCCGCCTCAGGGTTGTCCGCCCTGTTTTTTGGATTTTTGTCTCTGTTGGCCGACCCGCTGGCGCACCGCATAGGACATTACCTTCTGGTCCAGAACGGAGCGCTTACGCCGTTGTGGACTTCCCTTTACAATATGCCCGTTGTCCCGTGGACGAGGTTTTATAACACCATATTTATGGGGAGTTTTGTCATCTCCCTTGTCCTGTTTGTTCCGGTGCTTGTTTTTTCAAGGAAATTCATCGTCTATTACAGGAAGAACCTTATGGGCAGGTTTCAGAACATGAAGATAACGAAAATGCTGAAGTTGACGGGTGTCTATAAATTTTATGACAAACTGAGAGGATAGTCCGGATAATGAAATACATCAGGTGGAAAGCCGTTGTCCCGCTGGTTATAATAACTGCGATTGTGCTTGTCTTTTGCGTGTTTCTGATTGACGGCATAACAAGGAAGGTATTGGTCTCCGCAGGCGAAATGATATTCTCTGCAAAGGTTAATATCGGAAGTGTCCGCATAAGGTTTAAGGGTCCTTCTATTGAAATTACCGGCATCGGGGTTGCGGACAAAGACGATCCGTTCAAAAACTTATTTGAGGCGGACAGGATAAAATTCGGCGTGTCATTTATTCATCTTCTATCAAAAAGGTTTATAATTGACGACATAATTGTTGACGGCGTCCGATGGTCAACCCGGAGATTGACTTCAGGGGCGCTTCCTCCGAAGAAACAGAAAAGGATAGAAAAGGCAAAGAAGAAAGAGGATAAGGACTCCATAACGGCTAAACTGTTAGGCGGGCTTAAGGAAAAAGCGGCCAGGGATATATCGGCATTGCCGGCGGTAAAGGATACAAAAGAGGCGGGGGAACAACTTAAGGCGTTTGACGGAAAAAAACTCATTGACGAGACGGCGGATGAACTGGAATCAAAAAAGGCGATTGAAGTCCTGAATAAAGAGGTATCTGAAAAACAGGAAAAATACACTGCGGCTCTAAACAACATAGACGTCCAGCAGCAGGTCAAAACAATCCAGGGCCTCTCAGGAGAGATATCAGGGCTGAAGGTTGAAAAGATGGAGGACGTGCAGCCGGCCCAGGGAAAACTTTCCCAGATGGAGGCGGCAGGAAAATCGCTTGAGGAGACACGCTCAAAACTTGACGGTTTGTGGAAAGAGGCGTCTGCGGATATCACGGAAAAGCAGAAACTCGTTGAAAGCATAAACGGTTTAATACAGAAGGATTACGAGAAACTTCTGGCAAAGGTCAAACTGCCGGACATCTCAAAAGGGAATATATCGCAGGCGCTCTTCGGCCGGATGTGGCTTGGCAGGGTCAACAGCGTCCTCGGCTACATCCACCTGGCAAGGAAATACATGGGACATCGCAAAAAGGGAGAGAAAAAGACGGTGCGTACCCGACTGAAAGGCGTGGACGTTGTTTTTCACAGGGACAAAGGATTGCCCGGTTTTCTTGTCAGAAACGCCCGGATATCGGCAACGACCGGTGGCGGGGGGAAGGATGAGGAGAGAGCAATTTCACTGGCAGGGGGAGCGTCTGATTGGACTTCGGATCCTGTCCTGCTGGGAAGGCCTGCAAAAATTAAATTAGAGGGAAAATCAAAAGACCGTGTTTATTCAGTGGACGGAATTTTTGACCATACTGGCGAAACCCCTCTGGATGAAATTTCCATTGAGATGAGAGGGATGGACATAGGCGGGATTGAATTCGGTGAAAGCGAGTACCTGCCGGCAATGAAGGATGGGAAGATAAGGATAAGGTCCGGTTTTGCCCTGAAAGGGGATGCCCTTGACTGCAGGATGTTCATAAACGTTACCGGGTTAAAATTTGCCGCCATAAAGGGAGGCGGCGATGAAATGCAGAAAGTCCTGAACGAGGTATATAGGAGCATAGATTCGGTTGAAATAAACGCCCGGCTCTACGGTGTTTCCGGCGATTTAAAATCAGAGTTAAATTCAAACCTTGACGGGTTGATATCAAACAAACTGAAATCCATTTATAGCGCAAAGACCGATGAAGTCCGCGCAAAGATTAAAATATCGCTGGACGAATATGTCGGCGCAGAAAAAGACAATCTCCTGAAGGGCTATAACGCCGGCAGGGAAAACATTGAAAAAATGTATTCGGAAAAACGCAAAACCATAGAAGAACAGAAGAAAATAATTGAGGCAAAAGTAAGAGAAATTAACGATAGGATTAACGCGCTGAAAGAACAAGAGAAAAAGAAGAGGGAGAAAGAGTTAAAGCAGAAAGAAGAAGAGTTAAAGCAAAAGGCAGCGCCTCAAATTGAAAAATTGTTTAAAAAATAATTTTGCATGGTTTTCACTGTTTTACATATTAACCGGATTTTTGATTGCCTCGGAAAAGACGGTAAAACCAACAATTGCTGTGGCGGAATTTGAAGGTCAGGGATTATCAGCGTCAGAATTGTTAGGTATAAGTGAATTTGTCCGCACAGGACTTATCAATACAGAACTATTTAATATGGTTGATAGAAGGAATATGGAGCAAATTCTTCAGGAACAAAAATTCCAGATAAGCGGATGCACAACAGAAGAGTGTGCAGTTAAAATGGGCCAATTGCTGAATGTGCAGAAAATAGTCACAGGGAAAGTGATAAAGTTGGGCGGTAAATTCTATATAACAGCAAATATAATTGATGTGGAAACAGGCAGAATTGCAATTTCAGAGCGGCTTGATGCGACTGGAATAGACCAACTTGCAGATAAGTCAGAATCACTTGCCGCAATACTCGCTAATAGGTTGCTTGGCAAAAGGCCAACACCAAAGATGGGATCGGTAGCACCTTTTCCAGTAACAGAAGAAATTGCAAAGGGTTCTGCATTTATTCAGTCAGACCCGCCTGATGCAGAGATATTCATTGACGGCGAAAAACTCGGTAGAACACCTATGAAAGTAGAAGTATCAATTGGTCAGCGTCAATTAGTGCTAATGAAAGAGGGATACATTGATAAGTCGGCTCAATTAAATATAATTGCTGACACAACTGTAAAAATTTCAGAGACACTTACACCGATGTTGGGCTCGGTACTAATAAAATCAAATCCCGCAGGTGCCAGGGTGTGGTTTGACGGTAACTATCGTGGAATGACCGATTCAGCGGGACTAAAAATATCAGGAATAACCCTTGGTGAGTATACAGTAAAATTTGAAAAAGAAAAATTCTATCCGCTTGAACAAAAAGTCATTGTCAAATACAAGGATGTAGTAGAAATATTTCCAAAATTACTGGAAAAGCCCGGCTCGGTATTTATCACATCAACACCAAAAGGTGCAAAAATATATATAGATGAGACATATAAAGGGGAAACGCCTCTGAAAGTTACAGAAGTAAGTGCCGGTTTGCATTCACTTAAACTTTCAATGTCCGAATATAAAAACTGGGACAAACAGATTGAAATTCGTGGACTTGAAACTACAACAGTTACAGCGGATTTAGAGCCAGCCCCTGCCGGATATATCTCCGGTATTATTGGCGGGAAAGAAATCACAGGCAGAGACGGTGCAGAAATGGTTTTAATACCTGCCGGTGAGTTCACAATGGGTTCGGACGGAGGCGACAGTGATGAAAAGCCGGCACACAAGGTGTATTTAGACGCATATTACATAGACAAATACGAAGTGACCTTTGAGCAGTATGATAAGTTCTGCGAAGCGACAGGCAGGACAAAACCGTCGGATAGTGGATGGGGCAGAGGGAATAGGCCAGTAATAAATGTTAGTTGGCATGATGCCGTTGCCTATGCTAACTACTATGGAAAACGTTTACCCACAGAAGCGGAGTGGGAGAAGGCGTGCAGGGGTGGCTCAGAGACAGAATATTGTTTTGGCGATAGTGAATCGAAACTTAGTAGTTATGCATGGTATTATGCAAATTCGGGGGGCAAAACACATCCTGTAGGACAGAAGAAGCCAAATCAATATGGAATATATGATATGCACGGTAATGTATGGGAGTGGTGTAGTGACTGGTATGATAGTGGCTACTATAAGAACAGTCCGTATAAGAACCCAAAAGGGTCAGGCAGTGATTCCCGTGTCCTGCGCGGTGGCTGTTGGAACTACTTTGCTAGCGATTGTCGTTCTTCTAATCGCGGCAGGCGCGCACCGGGCGGCGGGAGCGACTTCAGGGGTTTTCGGTGTGCGGTTGGGGTAGTGCAAGGTCGTTGAGAATCTGATAATCTGTTTCACCGCCGAAGGCGGTGCCGCAAAAAATTTGAGAAATTGGTCGTGGATTTATCGTAAAAAAAGACAAAAAAGGAAACATTCTTGGATTCGAAAAACTGAATTATATCAAAACGAAAAAACCGATTAAGAATTT
>JAHJSO010000039.1 GCA_018830385.1 Elusimicrobiota bacterium
AAACCCGTCGGATTTATCCGTGAATAAAACGGACAATGTCAGCGTTACCACGAATTTCAAGATTATTCCCACAAAACTTGTTCTGGCTGTATGGGGGAATCTCACCACGAGGAAAGACGACAGCAAGACATCTCCTGCGGACACATCCGTAACTACCGGCAACTCGGAAATTACATATTATTTCAGCCAGCGGTTTGCATGGACAGTCGGCGGGGGCCAGACGCTCTTTTCAGACACAATAGACCGGACAAAAGATTATACGGAAATGAGGGCGTCCACCAGGTTGAGTATCGGCTTTTAGGTTCGTTGATGGGGTCATTGAATGTCATTGCGAGCGACCGAAGGGAGCGTGGCAATCTTGTCGGTAAAAATGAGATTGCTTCGTCGCTAACGCTCCTCGCAATGACACACGGCATTGTGAGTGCTTCGTCGCTAACGCTCCTCGCAATGACAGCAGTCGCCGTTACGAATTGTCATTGCGAGGGACGAAGTCCCGAAGCAATCCCCTTGTCTTATGAGATTGCTTCGTCGCTAACGCTCCTCGCAATGACAAATTCTACGGGTATAACAGCCTAATTTCAGCATCCATCCGCCTGCCGGCAATCGTAACGTCCACTTCTTGACAAACGGTAAATAAAAATATATAATACCATTATGAAACTTACTGATGAAGAACTGAAATGGGGAAGGGAACTGCTTTCCGGTATTGACTTCCTTGAATCCCTGCCGAAGGATGAGATTGACGCCCTGGCGAAATCAATGGGGAAAAGCGAATACAACCCCGGCCAGACGATAATTTTTCAGGGGGAATTCACAAACAGTTTGTATCTCGTTCATCACGGCAGGGTTTCCGTTTGGGTAAAAGCCAAAGAGGGGGGCAGGAAAAAGGTCGCTGAGATAGGCCCAAGGAATTATTTCGGCGAGATGTCCCTTATCGGTTCAACCAGCGCCCGTGCGACCCTTAAGGCGGAAGAATCTACCGTGGTTTACAGCATAGCAGGCGACGATTTTTACAAAATCATCCAGGAAGACCTGAATGCCCTGCAGAAAGTAAAAGACAAAATAGTTGAGAGGAAAAAGACGCTTGATGAAGTGAGCGCATCGGGGAGCAAGTAATGGCAAAAAAAACTTCGTGGCTTCTTTCAGAACTTATAATAGGGTTTATCGTGTCGGCGTTGGTAGCCGGGATGTATTTCGGCGAGTTTTCATTCTTTGAAGGGATTGAGTACAAACTCTACGATTTACGGGCGAAATTCAGGCAGACAAAAAAGGCGAACCCCGATATTGTAATCGTCACCATTGACGACCAGAGCATCACCAACATCGGAAGGTGGCCCTGGCCCAGGTCGGTTATTGCCGGGCTTGTAGATAAATTAGCGTCAACAGAGCCGAAGGTGATAGGGCTTAATATTTTATTCACCGAGCCCGACAGGAACCAGGGGCTTGAGGAAATCCGCTACCTTAAACAGCAGTATGTCGGGATGATGTTTAAGTTACAGCGGAAGTTAAAAGCCGCAGGCGACAAGAGACAGATGTCCGAGTTCCTTGAAGCGATGTCCATCTCGGAAGAGGCGATGGACAACGACACTATCCTCTCAAACTCAATAGCGGATGCAGGGAACGTTGTCCTGCCGATGTTTTTCGCCATGGGTGTGCCGCTCACCAGCGAGGCGGAAGAAATACCGGAGTTGCTCTCAAACAATATCCTGTCAAACATAGAAGAAACGGCAACCTCGCCTGCCGGGCAAGGGGGTTACCCTGCGGAGAAGGGGCCGGACGTCACACAGGGGCACTCGCCTGTTATCCCGTATGAATTGTTCGGCGAGGTGGCGGGAGGCATAGGCCATTCCAACCTGACTGCAGACAGCGATGGCGTAATAAGAAGGGCAGTCCCCGTGATATACAGCGACGGCAAGTATTACCCTTCGTTTGTGATGCAACTTGTCCGTTTATACCGTAAAATTTCACTTGACGACATAAAGGTCAGGCCGGGCAAGGAGATTACCTTCGGAAACGCCCGTATCCCGCTGGGCGAAAGGATGGCGATGTTGATTGACTACGCGGGCCCCGTGCAGACATATCCGTACTATTCCGTTTTTGACGTCCTTACGGATAAAATTCCGCCTGAGGTATTTAAAAATAAAATCATTATAGTCGGTTATATGGCAACTGGCCTTGCTGATTTGAACGTCGTGCCAATAGGCCATAATTTCCCGGGCACGGAAATAATAGCCAATACACTTCAGAACATACTTGAACAGAAATTTATCAGCCGGCCTGCCTGGGCAAGAAGTTTTGAAATCGGCTCGCTTTTGTTTTGCGCTGTTCTCGTTACCTTTCTCATATCCCGTCTCAAGGCGCAATGGTCTTCCCTGATTTCAGCGGTGGTGCTTCTGGCGATATTCGCTTTCGGGACTTATATGTTTGTGAAGGGAGGACAGTGGGTTAAAATTTCATACCCGTCGCTGTTGCTGCTGGTCGGTTATACCGTCATTATCTCACGGAGATTTTTACTGACGGAAAAACGTAAGGAACTGGTTGAAGCCGAGAGTATTGAGACGAACAAGATGCTGGGGCTTTCGTTTCAGGGGCAGGGGATGCTTGATTTGGCTTTTGAGAAATTCAGGAAGTGCCCCGTTGACGATACGGTGAAAGAGCTGCTCTACAACCTGGGGCTTGATTTTGAGAGGAAAAGGCAGTTCAACAAGGCGGTGGCTGTGTATGAACACGTGCAGTCAGCCGACCCGAAATACAAGGACATCGCCAACAAAACCCAGATGCTGAAAAGCGCAGGCGAGGGCGCGATTTTCGGCACGACGTTGAAGAAAACAAAAGGTGAAACCGTAATACTTGAAGGGGCTGCCGCGCAAACGCCCACCCTCGGCAGGTACGAGATTGTAAAAGAATTGGGGCACGGAGCGATGGGCACGGTGTATCTCGGTAAAGACCCCAAGATAAACAGGATGGTAGCCGTCAAGACGGTCCGTTTTGAAGACGACGTGCCGGAAGAGGAAATGAAATCAATAAAGCAGAGATTTTTCCGTGAAGCGGAATCAGCAGGGAAATTAGCGCATCCGAATATCATAAGGATTTTTGACGCAGGAGAGGACTACGACGTTTCCTACATAGCGATGGAGTTACTTGAAGGCGGTGATTTAAAGGATTTTTGCGCGAAAGACAAGTTGCTGCCTATCAGGGATGCGGTCAATTATGTTATAAAAGTGGCGGACGCGCTGGATTACGCTCACCAGCAGGGGGTAGTCCACAGGGACATAAAACCCGCGAACATAATGCACCTGAAAGACGGCAGTATAAGGGTTACCGACTTCGGTATTGCAAGGATAATGGCTTCTTCAAAAACGCAAACGGGGACCGTGCTGGGGACTCCGTCTTATATGTCTCCGGAACAGATATCTGGCAAAAAGGTTGACGGACGCGCTGATTTATTTTCCCTGGGGGTAGTGCTGTATGAGTTGCTTACAGGAGAAAAGCCGTTCCAGGGAGACAATATCGCAACACTGCTGTTCCAGATAGCGAATGAGAACCCGCCCGACCCCAAAACATACAACCCTGCAATACCCGACTGTCTGGCGCCTGTAATAGACAGGGCATTACGTAAGGACCCGGAGAAAAGATACCAGCGGGGACAGGAGATGGTAGCCGACCTTAA
>JAHJSO010000216.1 GCA_018830385.1 Elusimicrobiota bacterium
CCGGTTTCAGAAGCGGACGGAATATCAATAGACCAGGCGGTTATAGGTTCGTGCACGAACGGATGGCTCAGCGATTTACGCATTGCAGCGAAAATACTGAAAGGCAAAAAGGCCCACCCGCGTGTGCGTCTTCTGGTTTTTCCCGCGACCCCGCAGATTTACCTGCGAGCAGTAAAGGAAGGGCTTGTTGACGTGTTTGTCCGGGCAGGGGGCATTGTGAACCCGCCGACGTGCGGGCCATGCCTGGGAGGCCATTTGGGTATCCTTGCAAAAGGGGAAAGGTGTATAGCGACGACAAACAGAAATTTTGTCGGCAGGATGGGGCACACGGAGAGCGAGGTGTATCTTTCAAACCCTGCTGTTGCCGCCGCCTCCGCTATAGCCGGAAAAATTGTTCACCCGGAAAAGGTCGTTTGACAAAGGGACGGCGGGATAACGCCGGTCCTGAAGGAGGGCAGATTAAATGCCGCTACCAGAACAAAAGAAGATGATTCGTGAGCCGGTTAAGGTAATAATCTATCTGAGCAACTGCAGGATACGTGGTACGATTTACCTTGACCTTGAAGCGAGGATTTCCGATTTCATAAACAACGACCTGCAATTTATTCCGCTGAGGGACGCTCATGTGGAATCAATTGAATCAGGGAAAAAATGGTCATACACCGTAAATTTTATGAACCTGAACAAGGACTACGTTATTTCTGTTTTTCCTGAAGAGGACGCGCCAAAGGGGTTCGGCGCATAGGCGCATAAGGGAGCGAAATTGGCGGGCAGGCGGATTATATGAAAATATCAGGCAGGGTTATAAAATACGGGGACGACATAAATACGGACGTAATAATCCCCGCAAGGTACCTGAACACTTCCGACCCGGACAAACTGGCTTCCCATTGCATGGAAGACCTGGATGCCGGTTTTGTAAAAACAGTTAAGACAAATGGAATTTTGTGCGCCGGGAAAAACTTCGGTTGCGGCTCCTCAAGGGAACACGCCCCGCTTTCCATTAAACATGCGGGAGTGTCGTGCATTATTGCAGAGTCGTTCGCCAGGATATTTTTCAGGAACGCCATAAACATAGGCCTGCCCATTATTGAGGCGGCCGAAGCAAGCAGGGATGCGGAAACAAACGACACGATTGAAATTGATTTGTCGTCGGGCAGGATAAAAAACGTCACAAAGGGAAGAGGATACGGGTTCGTCCCGTGGACGGAGTTTATTTTAGGGATTATAAGTTCAGGCGGGCTGGTTGAATACACAAAAAACAAAATGAAAGGAAAATAAAATGTCAAAAAAAACCTACAGGATAGGAGTCATACCCGGAGACGGTGTCGGACCGGAATGCATCAGGGAAGGGCTGAAAGTTCTTAAAACGGCATGCCACAGGGAAAAGGTAAACCTGGAGTTTGTCAGTTATGATTTTTCAGGCGAGAGGTACCTTAAAACGGGAGAAATCCTGCCTGATTCGGCAATTGAGGAGTTTAAAAAATTGGATGCGATTTATCTGGGTGCCGTCGGCGACCCGAGGGTAAAACCCGGCATTCTGGAAAAGGAATTACTCCTGAAAATAAGATTTTCACTTGACCAGTACATAAACCTCAGGCCTGTTGTGCTGTACCCGGGCGTTTGGACCCCGTTGAGGGACAAAACACCCGAACAGATTGATTTTGTAATAGTCAGGGAAAACACCGAAGGGCTTTATTGCGGCATTGGCGGATTTTTCAAGAAAGGGACAGAAGACGAGGTCGCCACGCAATTAGAAGTAAATACCTATAAAGGCGTTGATAGGTGCATAAGATATGCTTTTGACTACTGCAGAAAAAGGAACAAAAAGAAAAAACTCACGATGGTTGACAAGTCAAACGTGCTGACCTACGGGCATGACCTGTGGATGAGGGTTTTTGATAAACGCGCAAAGGAAAACACGGACGTTCAGAACGACCATATGTACGTTGACGCCTGCTGTATGTGGATGGTGAAGAACCCCGAATGGTTTGACGTTATAGTCACGAACAACATGTTCGGCGACATTATTACCGATTTGGGAGCAATGATACAGGGTGGGATGGGCGTTGCTGCAGGAGGGAACATAAACCCGGGCGGTGTTTCAATGTTTGAACCGATACACGGTTCCGCCCCGAAATACACGGGAAAAAACGTTATAAACCCCATTGCAACGATTTCCGCTGGGGCGATGATGATGGACGTCCTGGGTGAGAGCGGGACCGCCGGCTTGATTGAGTCGGCGATTAAAAAACTCCTGTCATCGGGAAAAATAAAATCAATGGATGCAGGAAAGATGGGTGCGTCAACGTCCGCCGTCGGAGATATGGTCGCCGCTGAGATATAACATGAAAAAATACAATGTAGGCGTGGTGGGTATAGGGCTTGTCGGTTCCGAAATGGTGAAGGTCATCGGGAAGAGAAATTTCCCGGTTGACAAATTAAGAATCTTCGCCACGAGGGAAAGGATGGAGGAAATCGCAGGACAAAAATACAGCATAGAAGTGGCGAAAAACGACTCGTTTAAGGATATTGACATCGTCTTTTTCGCCGGGACGGAAGGGGCTAAAGGCGCATCCCGGCAGTTCGGTTGGAAAGCGGTTGAGCAGGGGGCTTTTGTGATAGACAACGGCGACGATTACAGGATGGACCCGCGCGTCCCGCTGGTCGTCCCTGAAGTGAACAGCCACCACCTTTCAAAAGACAAAAGGTTCATTGCCAACCCGAACTGTTCAACCATACAGATGGTGGTTGCCCTGGCTCCGTTGCACAGGGCTGCCCGGATGAAGAGGGTTGTAGTTTCTACCTACCAGTCCGTCTCAGGAACGGGCAGGGCTGCGGTTACCGAACTTGAACGGCAGACAGCCGCGCTGGTTTCAGACCCGGACGCGACGCCGGAAATAAGCGTTTACCCGAAGAGGATTGCGTTTAACGTTTTTCCCCATATCGGCACAGGGCCCGACGGAGAATTCCCCGGTTACTACCGGGAAGAGGTGAAAATGATAAAGGAAACGCGGAAAATATTTGACGCCCCGGGCATGGCTGTTTCAGCCACGTGCGTTAGGGTGCCTGTATTTTTCGGACATTCGGAATCAATAAATGTCCAGTTTGAAAAGAAAATTTCAGCAGAGGAGGCAAGGGATATACTGAGAAAATCCCCCGGTGTCCGGGTCATGGATGAGCCGCAGAACAACGTCTATCCG
>JAHJSO010000217.1 GCA_018830385.1 Elusimicrobiota bacterium
AATTAAAATTATTAAGCGATTCCTTAAATACTTCAAAATTTTCACACCGGGTTTCTATAAATTCCCTGTCAAAAAGTCCTTCATCAACAATAATGCGCATAATACCCATAAGCAAAGCGACATCACTTCCTGGTCGGTGTTGTAAAAAAATATCAGCGAAACGGCACAGGTCAATTTTTCTCGGGTTCGCTACAATAAGTTTTGCGCCGTTTCTAACCGCACCTTTTATCTTAAGTCCAATCACAGGATGAGCAGATGTTGTATTTGTGCCTATCGCGAATATACAAGAAGCATCAGCGATTTCATTTATAGAGTTTGTCATAGCGCCAGAGCCGAGTGTCTGGGCCAACCCTGCAACCGAGGGTGCATGGCACAGCCGCGCGCAGTGGTCTATATTATTTGTCCCCATTATAGTCCTTGCAAATTTCTGAATTACATAATTTTCTTCATTCGTACACTTTGCCGACGAAATAACAGCAAATTCATCGCCTTTATACTTAGAAAACTTCTCAGCAATTAGATTTAGCGCTTCATCCCAGGAAACTTCCCTGAATTCGGTTAACTGTTTACCATCAGATGTTAACCGTGTAAGTGGTTTTGTTAATCGTTTTGGATGATGTACAAAATCCTTTATACCGAAACGGCCCTTAACACACAACTGACCGTAATTCACAGGTCCTTCTAAATCAGGAATGGTTCTGATGATTTTATTATCTTTGATTTCTAATTTTATAGGGCAGCCGACACCACAATAAGGACAGATAGTAGTAACGGTCTTATCAAGAAAAGCCGATTCTCTAAAATCTTTTTCTATAAGAGCACCTGTTGGACATATATCAACACAGGCGCCGCAAAACTCACAGTCAGAATTTTGTAGCCGGTTAGATAACCCTGTCCCTGTGAATTGTAAATCAAACATAGTGCCAGGAACTGTGTCAATTCCGCGAAAAGTAAAATCAACAGCACTATTTTTTCTTATTTCTTCACAAACACGAACACACCTTCCACAGAGAATACATAGATTGTAATCACGGTCAAAAAATGGCTCATTATTGTATACGGCAGGCCTTTTTTCTATATAAGGCAGGGTTAGGGTGTCAACACCAAGATATGCGGCAAGTGTTTGTAGTTCACATCTTAAGTTTTTAGCACATGTAGTGCATGTTTTGTTATGTTCACTCAAAATAAATTCAAATACCTGTCGGCGAAGGTTCTGCAATTCTTCAGTGTTAGTTTTTATAACCATACCATCTTCAGTAGGGGTAGTACACGCCGTTGGCAGACCTTTCATTCCTTCTATTTGTACTATACATAACCTACAACCACCGTATGGAGTTAACCCAGGATAATAACACAAAGATGGAATGAATATACCAGCAGATTTCGCAACTTCTAATACCGTTTTTTTGTCGTCCCGTGTCGGTTTTGTCGTCCCGTGTCGGCGGGGCTTGACTTCCTGACGGGGCTTCACTTCTATTGTTTGGCCATCAATATTTATTTTATGCATTTTATTCAATTTTTATTGCGTCTTGTTTACAGACATCAAAACATATACCGCATTTTATACATTTAGCCTGAATGATTCTGTGTGTTTTTTTCGGTTCTCCTGAAATTGCTTTCGGCTCCTGTGGACAGTTCTTGAAACACAAATGGCATCCATTACATTTGTCGGTAATTACTGAATATGTTATCAGCGATTTACATACCTTTGCCGGACATTTTTTGTCTTTTATGTGTGCCTCATATTCGTTGTAGAAATATTTTATTGTAGTCAGCACAGGATTAGGCGATGTCTGTCCCAAGCCACACAGTGAACTTAATTTAATTGTTTTAGCAAGTTCTTGTAGTTTAATTAAATCATTCATCACCCCTGAGCCATTTGTGATTTTTTCCAGTATATTCAACATCTGTTTTGTTCCTACACGGCATGGTACACATTTTCCACAGGACTCTTTTTGTGTAAAAGAAAGAAAATATTTTGCCAAATCAACAACGCAATTATTTTCGTCTATAACAATCATACCACCGGAGCCCATAATTGCCCCAGCAGATGTCAGGGATTCATAATCAATTGGCAGGTCTAATAAGTTCTTTGGTATACACCCGCCAGAGGGACCGCCAATTTGTATCGCCTTAAATTTTTTATCTTCCGGTATTCCATCCCCGATATCATAGATAACTCTTTTTAGAGTTGTTCCTAATGGAACTTCAATTAAACCGGTATTTTTTATTTTACCGACCAGACAGAACGTCTTTGTTCCTTTACTTTTTTCTGTTCCGTATTCAGCAAACCACCGGGCACTATTTTGAAGTATTATAGAGACATTCGCCAGTGTTTCAACATTGTTTATTACTGTGGGTTTATCACGCAACCCTTTTTCTACAGGAAATGGAGGCCTTGCACGGGGTGCCCCCCTTTTACCTTCAATAGAATGTATAAGCGCTGTTTCCTCGCCACAAACAAATGCACCCGCCCCTTCTTTTATGTGTATTTTAAAATTAAATTTAGAGTTTAAAATTTTCTCACCAATTAATTTCAAATCATCCATTTGTTTAAGGGCAATGTTTAATCGCCGCAGCGCAAGAGGATATTCCGCTCTACAGTAAATATACCCCTCTTCTGCGCCGATAGCATATCCAGCAATCAACATCCCTTCCAAAACAGAATGCGGGTCGCTTTCTAACAATGCCCGGTTCATAAATGCACCGGGGTCACCTTCGTCTGCATTACATATTATATATTTAGTTTGTAGTTTCTCGCGGCGTTGCTCGGAACAGGTGTAGTTTTCCCCGGTTCTGTTATGGACAGTCGTAGTTTGTAGTTGTTCTTCCGCACCCGCCTGTCTGCCGGCAGCCCATTTCATTCCTGTTGGAAAACCAGCGCCACCGCGACCGCGCAAACCAGATTTTTTTATTTCATCAATAATTTCATCAGGAGACATTTTTAATGCATTCTCTAATCCGCTGTATCCGTCATTTGCTATGTAATGGTAAATATTTTCCGGGTCAATAAACCCGCATCTTTTCAGAATCCTTCTTACCTGATATTTCATATAAGGTATTTCAGACAGGGCAGGAATACCATTTAATGGTTTTTCCCCTATTGTTCCGATAACAAGTTTTTTTGGTATTTTATCAGATAAAATATAGTCAACAATTGCTGAAACATTTTCAACTGTAACCTTACCGAAACAAACCCGTGGTTTACCAGGTTTTACCACATCAACTAATGGCTCTAAATAACAAAGACCGATGCACCCGACGGAAATTATTTCAAATTTAACTTTTTTTATAGACAGATTTTTCTTTAGTTCGCTGATTACTTCTTCAGCACCAGCGGACTTGCCGCAGGTTGCCATACCAACAAAAATCAGAGTGGCAGAGCCGGATGGATTTTTAATTTTACCCCATTCCGTAAGGGAAGTTTGTTTAAGTTCTGTGAAATTCATTTTTCTAAATTAACCGATTGATTACTCGCTTATTTGCACAACCAGTTTCTTTATTTTTTGCGATGTCATCCGTCCATAAACCTTATTGTCAACGACAACTATTGGACCCAAAGCGCAGCAACCAAAACATGCAACCCGCTCTAAACCAAAATTACAGTCCTGTGTAACATTGCCGCAAATAATTTTTAATTCTTTTTCTAATACATCAACCAAATTCTGACCGCCACGAACATGACAGGCAGTTCCCAGGCATACCCTTATAGAATGTTTTGGTGGTTTTGTGAATTTAAACTGTGAATAGAAACTCGCCACGCCAAAAATTTTTGATCGAGATATTTTTAAAAATTTTGATATTTGCTCAATACTATCTTCCGGGATATAGCCAATTTTGTCCTGGATTTTTTGGAGAACACCAATCAA
>JAHJSO010000218.1 GCA_018830385.1 Elusimicrobiota bacterium
TAAAGCAATTTTTCCGCCGGCAGGCCTTTCCAGCCCGCAAATACAGCGCAGCAACAATGTCTTTCCGCTTCCGGTGGGCCCCAGCAATAAAAAATACCTGTTTTCTTCAACTTTTATGGTGATGTTTTTCAGGGCAAAACTGCCGGCAGTAAAATTCAGATTTTCTATCTTCAACATCGTGGCCTTCTTTAGTGCCTTCTTTCAGTCGAAACTTTCAGTAAAAACAGGATCGCCCCTGCCATCGCCAGGGACAGAATAATATAAATTATTGTCAGGTGAACGTCTGCCGAAGCCAGGGATAAAAATATCGCCACCGGCAGGGTTTCGGTCTTAAAGGTTGTCGCTCCCGCCAGGGTAACGGTTGCCCCGAACTCCCCCAGCGCCCGCGCCCAGACCAGAATTATCGCCACCAGAATCCCCTTTTTTGCCATCGGTAAAGAAATCCTTAAAAACATCTGATTTTCCGTAGCGCCAAGCGTCCGGGCAATGTCTTCGTATTCCTTTTCCGTATAGTCAAAAACGGTCTTGACCAGAGTCACCGCCAGTCCAAAAACAATCACCACCTGCGCCAGAATGATCCCACGGACGTCAAAAACAATCGGACCAAAAATTTTTTCTATCAGTTTCCCCGCCGGGGTATTAAAAAAAATCAAAAGGATTGCCCCCATGGCTGTCGGCGATATCACCATCGGCAAAAGCAAAACTGCTTCCACGATTTTTTTTCCGAAAAAGTTGTACCGCGATAAAACGTATCCGGAAGGGATTGCCAGCAAAATACTTAGAAAGGCAGCCGTTCCCGAAGTTATCAGGGACAGTTTTACCGCAAAAATTATCCTGTCCAAATTAAAGGCCCGCTGGGGCGAAGAAACGAACAGTTGATAAACAATTCCGGCCATCGCCAGAAGAAAAATGACCATCGCCGCCAGCAGAACAAAAAAGCCCACCCCGGGGAAAAACTTATTTTTCATTTTGCCTTTTTTAGTATATCCCAGTATCGGGAAGGAATCTCATAAACCCCGCCGACCGATGCCCTAGGAGCATATTTTTTTGCCTTTTTCATGTCGCGGATATGGCCGTATTTTCGCCAGATTTTTTTTGACTCCGGGTTGTTAATCACATAATCAATAAACTCTTCCGCAAGCCGGCGGTTGCGTACGAATACCGGCACGGCAACTGGGATATAAGAAATCCTCACGATTTGCGCGGGATTTATCTTTATCCAGCGAACCCTGTCGGGATTCCACGACTCAAAAACATCCCATCCGAGAATGGCATCCACTTTATTTAATACCGCCAGGGTGGCCGTGTCCTCACAACTTTTGGCAAAAACTACCACCTGCGGCAAAACCTTCTCCATCAGGTTATTTTTATCCAGAATCTCCAGCCCGTACAGCCCCAGACAGACCGCTTCCGGATTTCCCATCCCCACTCGGACGTCCGGCCGGCCAAGGTCTTCCAATTTCCGGATGTTTTTGGGATTCCCCTTCGGCACAATGATCGCCGGGACAAGATAAGAAATAATCTTTTCGCTCCCGGGGATAAGCAACCCCTTTTTTTCACCGATAATGACGTAATCCGGAGAACCGCACAGATAAACATCGCCCCGTTTACTCAACTCCATCTGGGCAAGCAGTGTCCCGGAACCACTATAGATAACATTGACTTTGTTGCCGCTTTCTTTTTCATAATTGGGAATAATCTCATCCATCGGCACCCGCACAGCCGCCCCGCAGAAAAAATAAATTTCTTCGCCAAAACCCGTTCCGACTTTCCCGGCCGTCCCGGTTAAAAAAAATCCGTGCATTGCCAGCAACGTTGCCAAAAATATTTTCGGCGATAACCCCTTAACTGCTCTCTTTATACGCATACCCCTAAATGATTTCCCCTTTTCAATTTTCATGCCTTTATACACGGAACGTGCCGGCTGCTCTATGACCCTCAAGCCAGTTGATCCGAAGCCCGCATGCCAACCGCTCCAAAACTCACGTGCCGGCTGCTCTATGACCCTCAAGCCGGTAAATCCTAATGCGTCGCTGCCATATTCTATCACAAATAACGGTATTTTTCAAGGGGCACCTTTGGTTTGACACTTTTTGACGCTTTTTTGACAAATTTCAAAAAATAAGGTATAATACGAAAAACGTAATCAATCAAATTTCAACTTTTAAAAAGCAAACTATGGATATACCAAAAACATATAACCCTGAAGAGGCGGAACAAAAATGGTACGATTTCTGGCAGGCGAGGAATTATTTCATCTCCGCTCCCGGGGGTCGTCCCGGCCAGACGTCTGAAAACAAAAAACCGTTTACCATAGTAATCCCCCCTCCAAACGTCACGGGAGCGCTACACATCGGGCATGCCCTGAACAACACCCTGCAGGACGTCATTACAAGGTTCCGCAGGATGCAGGGATATAATGCATTGTGGGTGCCGGGGACTGACCACGGCGGCATAGCAACTCAGAACGTGGTGGAACGCCTGCTGTTAGCCGAAGGTAAAACGAGACAGCAACTGGGCAGGGAAAAATTTCTTGAGAAAATGTGGCAGTGGAAAAACGAATCGGGGGACACCATCCTCAACCAGTTAAAACGGCTGGGTTGCTCATGTGACTGGACAAGGACAAAATTTACAATGGACGATGATATGTCCCTGGCTGTCATGGCGGCGTTTGTTCAACTTTACAATAACGGTTTAATATACAGGGGCAACCGGATGGTAAACTGGTGCCCGAGGTGCCAGACAGCCCTTGCTGATATTGAAGTGGAACACAAAGAGCAGAAAGGTAACTTGTGGTACATCCTGTATCATTTTAAAATGGATAACGGGCGCTCCGGTATCGGCGGCAGCCACGATTCTGGCGGGATAAACGAAACCGGGGACACCCCTTATGTTGTCGTCGCAACGACCAGGCCCGAAACAATGTTAGGCGATACAGCCGTGGCAGTGAACCCCGGTGATGAAAGATATAAAATTTTCATCGGCAGGAAACTGATTTTACCGCTCGTCGGAAGAGAAATACCGGTAGTCGCCGACGAATTAGTTGACCCTGCATTCGGAACGGGGGCGGTAAAGGTTACCCCGAGCCACGACCCTGTTGACTTCGCAATTGCAGAAAGGCACAAACTCCCGTCAGTTATTGTTATTGATGAAAAAGGAAAAATGACCAAACACGCAGGCAACGGTTACGCCGGCCTTGACAGGTATGATTGCAGAAAGAAGGTCGTTGATGACCTCTATGCAAAAGGGCTGATAGAAAAGACGGAGGACTATGTCCACTCCGTCGGAACCTGCTACCGGTGTCACACGGTTATAGAACCGCTGGTTTCCGAGCAGTGGTTCTTGTCCACCAAAGAAATCGCAACGACGGCTGCAGACGCAGTAAAATCCGGCAGGGTGAAATTTTATCCCGAATCATGGGCAAGCCCCTGCATTGACTGGCTTGAAAACCTTCAGGACTGGTGTCTTTCCCGTCAGATATGGTGGGGACACAGGATACCCGTGTGGTACTGCAAAAACAAAAAGACGGGCTGCAAGCCGGTCGCCTCGGTTACGCGGCCGCCAAAATGCCCCGTCTGCAGCGGTGCTGAAATTGAACAGGACCCCGACGTCCTGGACACATGGTTCTCGTCCGCACTGTGGCCTTTCACGGTTTTCGGATGGCCGGACAGGAATGAAGAAAAGCAGGTTTCCGGCAACGGCGGCAATGACGGCGGCAATGACGGCGGGCTGCGGTATTACTATCCCACATCAGTCCTCGTAACGGGCTATGAAATCCTGTATCTCTGGGTCGCCAGGATGATAATGATGGGCTTGAAATTTATGGGCGACGTGCCTTTCCGCAACGTGTATATCCACGGCATCGTTCGGGACATCCACGGTAAAAAAATGTCAAAGTCCCTGGGTAACGTCGTTGACCCCCTTGAGATAATGAAACAGTACGGCACCGACTCGTTAAGGTTCGTCCTGACACAGTCGTCAACCGCAGGCAGGGACATACAGATTTCGGAAGACAGTTTTACGGGCGCACGAAATTTCTGCAACAAAATCTGGAATGCAGGACGTTTTATTCTGATGAATACAACGCAAGAAAACGCGCCGCGGCAGGACGTTTCTCCCGACGGGCCGTCAGGGGCATCAGACCCGGTGAACAGGTGGATAATAAGCCGGTATAACGAGTGCGTGTCCGACGTGACACGCTCGTTTGAAAACTACAACCCGGCAGAGGCATCAAGGCGGCTCTATGATTTCTTCTGGTCTGAATTCTGCGACTGGTACCTTGAACTGGTAAAGCCCCGCCTGGCGCCTGGCACAAAACCGCCGTCCGCCCTGCTGGAGGTATTTATCGGATGCCTGCGGATGCTTCACCCGATAATGCCTTACATTACCGAGGAACTTTACCAGAAGGTGCTTTCAGCGGTCGGGCCGGATGAGAGCGGCCAAAACGGGGCTTTCCCCGAATCCATAATGATTTATCCCTGGCCGTCGGTAAAAAATGAAATGGCCTATCCTGATGACGTCCGGGAATTAAGGTTTATCATGGAGTTAATTACAAACATAAGAATAATCAGGGCCGAAATGAACGTCCCCGTTAAACAGACAATCAACATGGTTGTTCTTTCGCACGACAACCGCGTGCCTGACTTAATAAAAAAATACATCCCGAACCTGAAATTTATGTGCAGGGTTGACGGGTTTTCCGCGGCCGGAACAAAGCCGGCGCGCTCGGCGGTAACCGTCATCGGCGATATTGAGATATGCATCCCCCTTGAAGGAATCATTGATTTTGCAAAGGAGTCAGCCCGTCTCACAAAAACAATTGCAGCCGTTTCACGGGACATTGAAATCTTAGGGGCGAAACTTTCCAACGAAAAATTCCTTTCGCGGGCTCCCTCGCAGGAAGTGCAAAAAATAAGGGATTTCAGCCGGCAGAACGAAGACAAGTTAAACCGCCTGAAAAAATATCTGGAAACACTGGAGGGAAAATGATGCGTTCCATAAAAATCACGCCTAATTATCTGAAGTTCGGGGACGGTTCCTGTCTTATTGAGATGGGGGAAACAAAGATTATATGCGCGTCAACAATAGAGGAGGGCAGGATTCCGCCGCACTGTGAAGCGAAAAATACCGGCTGGGTAACCGCAGAATATTCAATGCTGCCGCGTTCGGCGAAGCAGAGGACTCCGAGGGCGAGAAACCTTGCCTCAGGCAGGACGCATGAAATACAGCGACTGATAGGCAGGGCTCTGCGCTCCGTCGTCAACCTGGATATCGTCGGCAAAAGGACGATTATAGTTGACTGCGATGCCGTTCAGGCGGACGGCGGCACGAGAACCGCCTCGGTGAACGGCGCCTTCATCGCAATGTGCCTCGCATTCCAGAAACTGCAGAAAGAGAAAAAGATAATCGGCAAACCTGTCCTTGACTACCTCGGCGCGATAAGCGCCGGAATCGTGCGGGGCAAGAAGATTCTTGACCTTTCTGCCGAGGAGGACAATATCGCCGACGTGGACATGAACGTAGTTATGACCGGCGACGGACATTTCGTTGAAGTCCAGTCAACTGCCGAAGGCAGTGGATTCACCCTAACGGACATGGAAGAAATGCTTGCCCTCGCCCGCAAAGGGATTAAACAGATAATTGAACTTGAAAAAAGAATCATCAAAATTTAGTGAAACTTTTAATCGCCACCTCAAACCTGCATAAACTGAAAGAAATAAAGGA
>JAHJSO010000219.1 GCA_018830385.1 Elusimicrobiota bacterium
AAAATTTGCTAATATTATCGGAGAGGGAAATATGAACAAAAAGATAATTCTGGCGTATTCGGGAGGGCTTGACACCTCCGTAATGATAAAGTGGCTCAGGGACAACTACCGGGCGGAGGTTATCGCCTGTATCATAGACATCGGGCAGAACGAAAACCTCCCGGAGATAAAAAAGAGAGCCCTGGCGACGGGCGCCTCAAAAGCGTACATCATCGACGCAAAAGATGAGTTCGCGTCCGAATTCATCCTGCCCGCCCTGAAGGCGAACGCCGTATATGAAGGGAAATACCTTCTCGGCACCGCACTGGCAAGACCCCTCATTTCAAAAAAGGTCATTGAGGTGGCAAGGAAAGAAAAGGCATGGGCGGTGAGCCACGGGGCAACGGGCAAGGGCAACGACCAGGTACGGTTTGAGGTATCTTTCAGGGCGCTTATGCCGGGGATAAAAATAATTGCGCCGTGGAGGGAGTGGCCTCTTAAATCCAGGGAAGACGAAATATCGTATGCACGGAAGCACAAAATACCGATAACCGTAACGAAGCAAAAGCCGTACTCCAGTGACGCAAACCTGTGGCACATAAGTTACGAGGGCGGGATACTTGAAGACCCTGACGCCGCACCGCCCGAAAACATGTTCCAGATAACTAAATCTCCACAGTCTGCGCCGGCAAAACCGTCCGTTGTTGAGATACATTTTGAAAAGGGCGTCCCGGTAAAACTGAATGGACAGAAGGACAACGGATTGGTCTCCATCATCCAAAAACTCAATAAAACCGGCGGTGAAAATGCCGTCGGCCGGGTTGACATGGTTGAGAACCGGCTCGTCGGTATAAAATCAAGGGGCGTTTATGAATGCCCCGCGGCGACCCTGTTATACGCCGCCCACAGGGAACTGGAATACCTCTGCCTTGACAGGGACACGTTTCATTTCAAGGAAACGCTCGGCCCGAAATACGGCGAACTGGTTTACTATGGGCTGTGGTACAGCCCGCTGAGGTCCGCCATTGACGGATTTGTTGACGAAACCCAGAAATTTCTGACGGGAAGCGTCAAACTAAAACTCCAAAAGGGGAATGTGTCAATCGCAGGCAGGAAATCCGGTAAGTCATTATACTGGCAGAAACTCGCCACTTTTGAAAAGGAAGACATTTACAACCAGAAACACGCCGAGGGTTTCATAAAATTATTCGGTCTGCCTGTTGAAGTCAATGCGCTACTGCGAAAGTAAACAACCGACCGGCGTGTTCTATTAATATTTTGTATCCAACTTAAACAGGATGTGCGAACACACTAATTAAGGTTAACGCACTCTTAGGCGAAAATGATACACATCCTACTTTCAATCATATTACTCGTAGTCCATACGCACCTGCCGGCACAGGAGATCCTCGTGGAGAGGAAACTCACCCTGCAACAAAGCGTTGACACCGCCCTCAACAACCGCAAGGAAGTCCTCCTGGCGCAGCATGAACAATCGCTGTCAAAAGAAAGAACAAAAGAAGCAACTTCATTTAAATATCCGAAGATTGACTTAATTTTCGGATATTCAATGGTTGATACCGACCGGCCCATGGTACTGCCGCCGCACTTCGGCTCCGCCCTGATAGACCGTAAAACTCCGGGGGACTATTACATAACGCGTGTTTCCCTGTGGCAGCACATATACTCCGGCGGGCGTTACAGTTCAAACCTGAAACTGGCTGAATCAAACTTATACCGTTCAGAAATGCAGTTAAGGATAGTTACGAATGACATAACCTTTGAAGTTAAAAAGGCGTTTTACCGGTTGTTCGCAATCCAGCAAAAGATAGACGTTTATAACCTGCTTATTTCATCGGCGAATGAACTTATGAAAGGGGTAAAACAAAAAAAACCCGCCGATGAAATTGAGGGACAACGTTTTATCATCACGATGGAACGGGAAAGGAACGTCCTCATAAACGAAAAGGGAAAAAAATCACTGGATTTTCTGAATACACTCGGGATTGAACTGAACACCAGTTTTCTGCTTGAACAGAAATTTGAACCGCTCCCGGAAAAGTATGATTTAAACTCTCTGCTCGGGTGGGCTTTTAAGAACAGGCCCGAGCCCAAACAGATACAGGCCCAGGAGGAAATAGACGCTCTCTCGCTAAAACTTTCAATGACTATGAGGCACCCGACGGTCTCGCTCGGCGCTCATTACGAATCCCCCGGAGAGACATTAAATTTTGACCGAAAAAACTGGAACGCCATGCTCAACATGGACCTGCCCATTTTTGACGGCTGGGCGTCGTGGTCAAGGATACGGCAGAAACACATACAGGTGGAACAAAACAAACTCAGACGGAGGGACGTTGAGGACTCCATTCGCCTGGGGGTCAGGAAAACATACCAGAATTATAACTTCTGGCTGAATGAAGTCAACACAAGGAAATCCCAGTTGGAAGAGAAAGCGCCTCTCCTTTTGGCATTAAACCGGTTGGACCTGCAGTCCGCGATATCTTCTCTGCGGTTATACCTGATGCTCAAACTGGGTTACATAGATGCGGTGGATGAGCACCTCTGCAGCCGTGCCGGCATTGAACACGCCATAGGGAAGTCGCTGGTCGCTGAATCAATTAAATAATTCAAAAAATGGTAAACATTCGTCCAAAAACTTTGTCTGCGACAGTTGTGTTGCTGGCGGTTGCGATGATAGTTTTGTCGTCGGGTAATTCTCCCGCCGGTTCGCCCGGGCAATTTGACGCGGACGATTTTCTGAAAAAATATTTCTGGCGGGAGGTAATTACGCTCTCCCCCCCGAAAAGGCCGAAGATTGTCCTGGTCTTGAGCGGCGGCGGCGCAAGGGGATTGTCTCACATCGGCGTCCTGAAGGTCTTCCAGGAAGAGGACATTCCCATAGACGGCATTGCAGGCACGAGCGTTGGGGCGCTGGTCGGCGGACTTTACTGCAGCGGGCTGGACGTTGAAAAGATAGAAATAATGGCTGAAGAAATCGGATGGACAAGTTTAACGAACATATCGCCCCCTTCTATAGTCGGAATGATTGTTGCGGACAAACTTTTTTCAAGCGAAAATATGGAAAAATATATTGCGGAGAAGATAGGTAATAAACAGTTTCATGAATTAAAAATTCCTTTTGCCTGCGTGGCGACTGATTTAAAGACAGGGGAAAGAATTATATTCAGGGAAGGGGACGTTGCCGGCGCTGTCAGGGCAAGTGCGACGATACCGGGAGTTTTCAGCCCGGCGGAATACAGGCACAGGAAACTGGTTGACGGCGGCGTGGTGGCTAACATCCCTGTTGACCTGGCGAAGATGCTTTCTGCCGACATCATCGTAGTCGTTGACATAAGCGCCGACTTCACTAAATACAGCACAGCAAACATGTTGCTTGTCTTAAACCAGTCAATCTATATACAGAGTTCACTCCTCTCTACGGAAGCCCTGAAACAGGCGGATGTCGTAATAAACCCGAGGGTAGGCGACGTAAGCGCCTACGAACTGTGGCGTGGCAGGGAATGCATTGATGCGGGCGTAATTGCCGCCCGTAAAGCGATGCCGAAATTGAAAAAATTAATAATGGACAGGACGTTCCAATGGCTATTAAAACAAGGTTGATTGCTGTTTTTGTCTTGTGCTTGATAACGGGCATTGGTTTTGCCGACGGGACTTCTGCCACTGCGTCTCCTGCCACCGTGGTTTCCGCCACTGACCCTTCGGCAAAAAAACTTTCAAAAAAGGAACGGTTGAGGTTAAAGGCGGAGGCGGACGTTTTATTCTCAAGCGGCAATTACTCTTCTGCCCTCGGAAAATACGGTCTCCTGCTAAAATACAAATGGAAAAAAGACGATCATCTGCTGATGTTATACAACACGGCTGTTTCTTACAGGAATCAGGGTGAATACGACAAGGCGATTGAATTCCTCCTGCATTGTACCGAACTTGACCCACGGGATGCAAGACCACACCTAAAACTTGCAATGATATATGAAACCATCCATCTTTACGGAGAGGCGACAAAATCATACAAGAGAACGCTGGAACTCGGTAAAGAAAAATTTGAGTGCTATTCCGGGCTTGGGAGGATATACCAGGGTTTGGGCCTTAACGGACAGGCGGTTGAGCACTACAGGCAGGCATTATTGATAAGATCAACGAATGAGATATACAGGCAACTTTCAAGGTGTTACGAGACCTTAAATAACCGGGAACTCGCGGCTTCAATGCTGAAACAGGTAATCTCGCAGGAAGGGGAGGCGGCGTCCGTTTCCGACTACCTGCAATTGTCCTTCCTGTATTCAATACAGCAGAAATATGAAGACGCTCTGGGAACGATTTCTACCGCCATAAACAAATGGCCCGACAATCGTGAACTGAAATTTCACCTCATTACGATACACTTCAAAAAAGGCGATATTAAACAGGCGCGGGCGCTTGTTGGTGCCATGATAGAGATGGAACCCGAAGACGCTCTCGCCCATTTTCTGATGGGGCTTATCGCATATTTTGAGAAGAGCCCCGGTAATTTAAAAACGGTAAAGCAGGAGATGGAGAGGGCGGCGGCAATTGCCAAAACACCGATGTTAAAAGAGTACAGCGAAATTTTTGTTAAGCACCTGAGCGGCGAAACGGAGGCGACAGGAAAAAGATGATAACGTTTAATTATACCGGCGGTTTGCTGCATTGTGAAGGCGTCCCGGTAAGGGAAATTACAAAAAGGACCGGCACTCCGGTTTATATATATTCAAAAAATAAAATTCTGAAAAACCTTGCGGAATACGGAAAGGCATTTTCTTCAGTCCCGCATCTCCTGTGTTATGCCGTAAAGGCAAATACGGGTTATGCTGTGTGCAAAACGATTTTTTCCGCCGGGGCAGGCGCCGAGGTCGCCAGCGGGGGCGAGTTATACAGGGTACTGAAAGCCGGCGCTGACCCACGTAAGATTGTATTTTCTGGCGCAGGGAAAACCCGTGAGGAAATTGAATTTGCGATAAGGAATGGCGTCCTGCTTATCAATGCGGAGTCCGTTGAAGAACTGTCTTTGATAAATACGCTTGCCGGACGGATGGAGCGGGCAGGGCAGACGGGCGGGGCCCCGAGGCGGGCAGGCGGGACGAGTCGGGTAGGGCAGGCGGGCGGCACCCGACAGAAAATACTGGTAGGCATAAGGGTGAACCCGGACATTGACCCGCACACGCACAGGCATATCACAACGGGCAAATCAGAAAATAAATTCGGCATACCCCTGCCTTTTGCTATGAACGTTTACCGGGGGTCGGGGCAATACAGTAACCTGTCGGTGGAAGGGGTGCACTGCCACATCGGCTCGCAAATTGTGTCAACGAAGCCGTTCGTTGAAATGTGTATGAAGTTGTCCTCACTGATTAAAAAACTCAGGTCCACAGGGATACCGGTGAAATGGACGGACATCGGCGGGGGGCTGGGAATAAAATACAAGGATGAATCCCCCCCTTCACCGACCGAACTTGCCCGTAAAATTCTACCGGTTTTAAAACCCCTCGGGACGAAAATAATCCTTGAACCGGGCAGGTACATCGTCGGCAACGCAGGCATACTCGTTACAAAGGTTATTTACCGCAAAAGGGGCATGCAGAAAAATTTCCTTGTGGTTGATGCGGGCATGACTGACCTGATAAGGCCTGCCCTGTATGATGCCTATCATGAAATTTCACCCGTTGAAAAATCTCTGGCCGGCAGGAGGCGGGTGGACAGGGTGCAGGCGGACAGGGTGCAGGCGGACAGGGTGCGGGTGGGCAGGATGCAGGCGGGCAGGATGCAGGTGGGCAGGATGCAGGTGGACGTCGTGGGGCCCATATGCGAAACTTCGGACTATTTAGGCTGGGATAGGCATTTACCATGGCTACCCCAGGGTGCCTTGCTTGCCGTCTCCTGCGCCGGGGCATACTCGTCCAGTATGTCATCTACGTATAATTCCAGGCCAAGGGCTACAGAGGTGATGGTTGACGGCGCCGTGTGGAAAATAATCAGGGAGAGAGAGGACTACGGCGATTTGACACGCGGCGAAAGGACCGGATAAGGCGGAATAGGACGGGCTGGCTATGAAATTAAAATTCTCAAAAATGCAGGCGGCCGGTAACGATTTTATAATAATAGACAACAGAAACAAAAGGATAAAAACGGGCTACGGGAAACTCGCAAAAAAATTATGTGC
>JAHJSO010000220.1 GCA_018830385.1 Elusimicrobiota bacterium
GACAGGACTACTATATTTTTGCGTCTCGGCATAGGAGGGAAATCAGCATCAGAGAAGTATCCTGCGTATGCTTTAGGCGGGGGCTCTTTAGGATTAGGACTTAAATACCAGAAGTTTGGTTTTGATTATGGGGTCAGTGGAATGGGCGCCGGTGGAATGGGAGGCGCCTTCTCCGTGCACAGGATTGGTGTTTCAGTCCAATTCGGAAAGATTGAGGGAGTAACGCCGTCCACAGAAAGACCCGCCGTAAAACCCTCTCTTCCGCCCGGACAAATCGCCAATATTGCTGTCGCCGACCTTTCTGCAAAGAATGTGTCAGCCGCAGACGCCTCCATAGTTGCCGACTTTTTAAGAACAGAACTCGTCAACACGAGAAGATTCAATGTTATAGAAAAGGCGAATATGGAGAAGATACTTGCCGAAGCAGCGTTCCAGCAGACGGGATGCACCACAAGCGAGTGTGCAGTGCAGATGGGTAAACTTCTGAATGTTCATACGATGGTAGTCGGTTCGCTTTCCAAACTTATGGACACATATTACATTACAACCAACCTTGTTGAGGTTGAGACGGGAAAGATAATTGCATCCTACGACCAGGACGCTATGTCCGCCAAAGAACTGAAACAGGCGTGCAGGATTCTGGCTGAGAAATTAGCAGGGATGAGATGAGATTGCTTCGTCGCTAACGCTTCTCGCAATGACAGAGGGGAGTGAAATTATGGAGACATTATTGACGGTATTCAGTTTTATAATCGGTATATCAAGCGTACTGGTTGCGGGGCTTGCAGTTTTATTGACCCGTTATTGGAGCAGGAAGACAGATGAATTGGTCCAGACCGAGGATGCCCGTGCAAAACAAATAATTGAGGATGGACATAAGAGGGCGGAGCAGCAGAGCGCCGAGACAAAGAAAATGATTGAGGACGGGCATAAAAGGTTAGAAATAATCCTTGGCAGAATGTCGGAAAATAATGAAAAAACATTACATGAGATGGAAAAAATGAGGGAAGAAAATCACAAAGAGACATTAAGGGTATTAGAACATATATCTAATCTTATAGGGGCAAAAAGGTCCGAGCCAAAATATGTAATAAAGGATAAAAATGGTTAAAATATTTCTCATAATTACTCTCTGCTTGTTTACTAACAGTGGTTTTTTGTGGGCTGGCTGGAATGTCCAGACAGTTGACTCTGCAGGATATGTGGGTCACTATACTTCCATCGCACTTGATACAAACAATTATCCGCATATTTCTTATTTGGATTTCACAAACTTGAAATATGCTAAATGGACAGGAAGTTCCTGGAATGTCCAGACAGTTGACTCAGGAGGATATGGGGGCTGTGCTACCTCCATAGCGCTTGATACAAACAACGAGCCGCATATTTCTTATCGGTATGAAACAAACGATGATTTGAAATATGCAAAATGGACCGGGACTTCATGGTCTATACAAACAGTTGACTCAGCAGGTTCTGTGGGCATGTGGACATCTATAGCCCTTGATACAAACAATTATCCTCATATTTCTTATCGGGATAGCACAAACTATGATTTGAAATATGCTAAATGGACCGGTGCTTCATGGTCTATACAAACAGTTGACAAAGCAGGAGATGTGGGCGACTTTACCTCCATAGCACTTGACACAAACAATTATCCACACATTTCTCATCGGGCTAGCACAAACTCTGATTTGAAATATGCGAAAGAATACTTCACTGACATGGACAAACAAAAAATAGCAGATAAGACAGTAGAGAAATCAACAGATGAACTATTTAGAGATTATTGCGACGAAATAGGTGCAAAAAACTGGGCGGGTGTGTTAACATGGGACGAAGGGTCTAAAATATCTATGGAGCGAAGTAAAGGTAAAATTGTAAAAGTTGATGGTTATATAACTTCTGTAAATCCCTACAATAAATCAACAGAATTTGGTCTTTACTATGTAGATGAATATACGAATGCTATGCAAAATTTTGTTTGTCGTGTTTCAGAGAAACTAACAAAGAATAACTTTTTTGATTCCAATGGTAGACAATATCGTGTATTTGTTACTGGAAAGATTATTGGTTATACCACCGTATTAACTCGTATAGGCACTAAATTACCTGCTCCAATTATTGATGTAAAAGCTATGGTAATAGGATATAGGTTTATAAAAAATAGAATTACTGAACCACATAAATCAAATCAAAAGGGTAAAGGGAGGATGTTTTTAGGAGATAAAGAAATCAAAGACATAAGAGAACTTTTTGAAGACGTTCCTTAACAACACTTAAAATATTTTGTTTGTGTTTTTCAGAATTCCTTATCAATATTTGATAAAGATTCTTTAAATTTAACCTTGTATCCTTCTCCTTCCCTTAATAATAATTCTATTTCCTTTTGATGCATTAGTTTGCTCTATACTGCGAGGTGTGTTGAAACATCCTTGTATGGATATTTTATCGTCAGAGTTACAAGTGATTGAGAACACAAATATAAATTCTTTAATGCGTTAACAAATTGACAACAGGCGGAATAGTTTATCGTCGGTAAATCACCATATTTCAAACGATTAGCAGGCGTCTGCCTTAAGCCATCTCGGCCACCCCTCCACTGGTCGTCGTAACCCGATTTTGGGCATGGTTTACCGTCGTAGAAATGGGCTGTGTCAAATGGTGTCAATCAGTGTCAAATAGTATCAAAAAACCCAAAGTTGGTTAACAAATTGACAACGAGTTATCGTTCGGATCCGGAGAATTGCCATAAGTTACATTTTACGACATATAAAAACTCCACAAAAAAATAATACTAAAAAAGAAACAAAAAGTCAATTAAACCCTAAATTAAAAGGGAAAATTCACATTAAAGGTCAACCCGACCCTGCTTATGAAATTCGTGACTTTACACTTAACCAGCCCGTTTATTATGACGGAAACGAAGTCCGAATAAGTTTCCGTTCAACAAAGGACTCTTATGTTCA
>JAHJSO010000040.1 GCA_018830385.1 Elusimicrobiota bacterium
CCGGCTGGGTATATGGCAACTCTAAACTAAAACCGGAGACGGGCACGGGCTATGACCTGGGCGTAAAGTTTGCGGACGACGAAAGAATAATCAAGGTAAACCTTTTCACAACGCAGGTTTCAGACCAGATAAGGTGGTACCCTGTGAACGCAACCGACCCATTCTCGCCATGGACACCGTCAAACGTTGACGAGGCGACATTGCAGGGCGTTGAAACGGAGTTCTCGTTCACCTATAAAAACAAACTGGTGCACTCAATGGCATGGTCATACTCGGACAACCGTATAAAGAAAAAGGGCGAGGAGCAGAAAGGCCTTCAAATCCCCGCATACAGCCCGAGGAACACCGCCTCTTACAGGGTTACATACAAATTTCCCGCGGGCACGTCCCTCTCCTGTTCAATGACATATACCGACGCACAATATTCTTTGGATGACAAAAAAGGCACGGAACTCCCTGCATATATCGTTACAAACCTGCGCTTTGCACAGGGAACGCTGGCTCTTGCATGGCCGATTGAATATTTTATTTCCGTTGAAAACGTAGCCGACGAAAGGTATATCAGCCGGAGGGGCTATCCTCTCCCGGGCAGGACTTATACGGCAGGCGCTCGTTTGAAATTCGGCTTGTGATAACCCGCCGATAATTTTACACGATAATTTTACCGCTTGCAATTTTTTAAAATATTTTGTAAAATCTCTTCGTGCGCAAAAAACTGCCGGACGAAGAATTCTACCACTTGATAAACCATGGCCCGTGCGTTCTGGTGACAAGCGGGTCAATGAAAAGAGGGGAAATAAACGTGGCCCCCATTGCATGGGGAACGCCCGTCAACGACGAGCCGCCCCTCGTCGCAATCTGCGTAGCAACGTCCCACCACACGGCGAAACTGATAAACAAATACGGGTGTTTCGCGATAAATCTCGTCAGCCGGCAACTGATACCTGCAATAAAAATCTGCGGGAGCGTATCCGGCAGGCACGCCGACAAATTCAAAAGGGCAGGCATAACGCCGTCCGGGTGCAGGAAAATTTCCACCCCGTTTATAAAAGAGTCCGCCGGCCACATAGAGTGCAAACTAAAAACGAAGGCGGATTACGGGGGCGTATTCCTTTTTGTCGGAAAGGTAGTGCATTGCGAAATTGAAAATAGGTTTTACGACGGGCACCTGCTGCCTGAAAAAGCAAAAACACCTCACCATTTGGGCGGAAGTTATTTTTTTGTAAGCGGTAAAAGAAAAAAATATTAGAAATATTTTCGGGAAATACTTGACAAAAAAATAAAAATAGAATATCATATTAGGCGGCGGGGCGGGGGGAAATGAAATCACTTGGTAAACAGCTTCTGATTGAATTGTACGACTGCAAGCCGAAACTGCTGAACGACGTCAAGGCGATAGAAAACATAATGAAAGAGGCGGCAGAGTACTCCAGGGCGAAAATAATTGATGCCATCTTTCACCGGTTTAATCCGCACGGCGTAAGCGGAGTAATCGTAATTGCAGAGTCGCACCTTTCCATACATACCTGGCCGGAATACGGGTTCGCCTCAGCTGATGTATATACCTGCGGGAACAAGGTAAACCCCTGGAGAGCGTACCGTTATCTTATAAAGAAATTAAAACCCAAAAACAGCACCGCAATGGAACTGAAACGGGGCGTGTTGAATATTTCGTCATTAAAACACAAACCAGGTGCATAACTGTTATGAATTAAAACCGGGGTTAAAAATGAATCATGTCAATCTGCAAATCCGCGAAAACAAACATTTTCTCGCGGGTTTTTTATTAGAAGAGGAAGAGCCGGCCGGCGGGAAAATCCGGCGGAATAAAAGGCGGAAAGATGAAAAAAAGAAAAAATATATGGTTTAAGGAATGGTTTACTGAAAACGAGTTCCATTCTCACCGGCTTAAAAAATATCTAATTACCCAAAAAACAAAATTCCAAAAAGCGGTGGTCGCTGACTCCGCCTCGTTCGGGAGATGCCTGATCCTTGACGGTGAAATGCAGTCGGCAGAGATGGATGAGTTTATCTATCATGAAGCCCTCGTTCACCCTGCAATGGTATCGCACCCCGCACCCGAGAAGGTACTTGTTATGGGTGGAGGGGAAGGCGCCACCCTCAGGGAAATCTTAAAACACAAACAATTAAAAGAAGCGATAATGGTTGACATTGATGATGAAGTCGTGGAGTTCTGTAAAAAACACCTGAAAACATGGCACACGGGTTCTTTTGATAGTCCGAAAGTTAAATTAATAATCGCTGATGCAAGAAAATATGTCCTGGAAACAAACTCAATCTTTGATGTTATAATATCCGACCTGCCTTCCCCCATTGAGGGAGGGCCCGCCTATCTGCTCTATACCCTGGAGTTCTATAAAAAGATGATAAACAAACTCTCTAAGGGCGGCGTATTTGTTTTGCAGGCGGGTTCGGGCAATCTCCTGCAGATAGACCTTCACAAAATGTTGTATTCCACGCTGAGGAACGTATTCAGATACGTCTATCCATATTATACGTTTGTCCCGTCGTTTGACGTGCCGTGGGCGTTTATATTCTGCAGTAATTCAATAAACCCCATGGAATTCAGCGAAAACCGTCTTGCCGGTCTCATAAAGAAAAGAATATCGGGCGCACTCAGGTTCTATGACGCTCAGACGCACGCCGGTTTGTTCAGGATACCTCTTTACCTCCGGGAATTACTGGGGCGGGAGAAAAGGGTTATCACCGAAAAAAGGCCTGTGTATTTTTTTAAATAAATGCAAAACCACCAGTCCGCAGCTCCCTTATTTGAAACACTCCTGAAACACGCAAAAAACAAGGTTACTTCTTTTCATACACCGGGTCACAAAAACGGCAGGAGCATAGACAAACGGCTGAGGACGTTCACCGGAAGGAACGTCTATTACCTTGACGTCACCGTCTTCCCCGAGGTGGATTCACTGCACGACCCCGTCGGGCCGATAAAGAAGGCGCAGGAACTCATGGCGAAGGCGTACGACGTCAGGCATTCCTTTTTTCTCATAAACGGTTCATCCAGCGGCAACATAGCGATGTTTCTGTCGGCATGCAACCCGGGGGATTCGGTAGTCCTGTCAAGAAATTGCCACAAGTCGGCCCTTGCCGGGATAATCCTGTCCGGCGTCTGGCCCATCTGGATACAACCGAAGATTGACCAGAACCTGGATATTATATTTGATTCTGCGCCGGAACAGATAGAACAGGCGCTTGAAAAATTCCCCGAAGCGAAGGCGGTTTTTATAACAAGCCCCACTTACAACGGCGTCACGACCGACATTGTAAAAATCGCCGAGATATGCCACCGCAGGAGAAAAATACTCTTGGTGGACGAGGCGCACGGCCCGCACCTTAAATTCCACAAGGACTTCCCCATATCGGGAGTGGAAGCGGGCGCCGATTTATGCGTGCATTCCATTCACAAGATACTGTCGGCCCTCTCGCAGGGTTCCGTCCTGCATTTTAATTCCGACCTGGTTGATTTAAACCGTACAAAAAAAATCGTTTCAATGCTCCAGTCCACAAGTCCCAATTACATGTTGCTTGCCAGCATTGACCTGGCAAGGAAACAGGTGTATGAGTCAGGCGAAAAGATGTTCTCAAGGATTATCCGCTGGGCGGAGTGGGCGAGGGGCAGGACAAACCAGTTAAAAAACTTTTTCTGCTTCACACGGGACGAAATACAGAAACGCGGTTACGACCTTGACGTTACAAAACTAACAATCAACGTTACGCGCACCGGACTAAGCGGGTATAAAATTGAAGACATACTGTCAAGGGACTACGGGATACAGGTTGATTGCGCCGACATATTCAGTTTAATAGCCATTATGGGCATCGGCTCGAATAAGAAGGACGTTGAAACGCTCGTCACTGCCCTTGAAGAGATAGACACCAAATACCACGGTGAAGAAAAGAACTGGATTCTGAACCTGCCGTCACTGTCAACCGAAATGGTAATGATGCCGAGGGACGTCTTCTTCAGTTATAATACGAAACGGGTGCCTGTCCGAAAATCAGCAGGGTATATATCG
>JAHJSO010000041.1 GCA_018830385.1 Elusimicrobiota bacterium
ATTTTTGGATGCCGAGAAATATCTGTCCGGCAGGGAATTAAACGGAGAAAATACGGGTGTTGCCGTAAAGGTTATCAGAGAATCGGCTGCAATAAGCAATGATATCCGCGCTACCGCCGAATATAAGAGAGAGTTGCTCGGCGTCCTGGTAACCGATGTCCTTAAAGTAAAGAAACGGGGCATGCCCGGTTAAAACCTTCTGGTTAAAGTCCTTATGATTAAAATCAAAACAAACCTGAACGGCCGGCAGAGGGAACTGGCGGCTGACGATTATACGGAGCCCCTGCTGGACGTACTGCGTAAAAACGGGCGCACCGGTACGAAAGAGGGATGCAAGGCCGGCCAGTGCGGGGCATGCGTTATCCTAATAAATAACAAGCCGGTCAACGCCTGTCTCTTCCCGGTTTTCCGCGCCGAAAACAAAAAAATAACGACCATTGAAGGCCTTGGAAAACCCAACAACCTGGGCGTAATCCAGCAGTCATTTCTTGAAAAGGGCGCGGTGCAGTGCGGGTATTGTACACCCGGGATGGTTTTAAGCACAAAGGCGCTTTTGGACAAAACACCGTCCCCGTCGGAAAATGAAATCCTGGAGTCCCTGGATGGTAACCTGTGCAGGTGCACGGGCTACGTGAAAATTATAGATGCCGTTAAACTGGCATCTGAACGGATTAGGAATGGAAGAAACAAATAACTTCAAAGAGGTAGGAAAAAGTAAAATAAAGGTTGACGGCCAGGCGCTCGTAACCGGGCAGCCGCAGTTTGTAGCCGATTTTGCCATCCCGGATATGCTCTGGGCAAAGATCTTATGGAGCCCGCACGCCCATGCCAGAATAAGAAATATTGATACAGCCAAAGCCGAAAAACTGCCCGGGGTAAAGGCGGTCCTTACCTACAGGGACGTGCCGAGAATCCCGTTTACAACCGCGGGGCAGGGAGCACCGGAACCGTCCCCGTATGATTCGTTTATACTTGACGACAAAGTAAGATACGTCGGGGACAGGGTGGCGGCGGTTGCAGCGGAAACGGAAGAAATTGCCGCCAGGTCGCTTGAGTTGATAAAAGTTGACTATGAAATTCTGGAACCGGTTTTTGACCCGAGGAACTCAGCCAAAAAGGGCGCCCCTGTAATACACGACGAAAAAGAGGCGCACATGCCGTTGCCTCTTGCGTATGAACCCAAAAAGAATATATGCGCCCACGTTGACATAAATATAGGGGATGTTAAAGCCGGGCTGAAGGAAGCGGATTACGTCGTTGAGCATGAATACGATATCCACTACGCCCAGCACACCCCTATTGAACCGCACATCACGACTGTTTACTTTGACGCGCACGGTAGAATCGTAATTTTAACCAGCACACAGGTGCCGTTCCACGTCCGTAGAATCGTCGCAAGATCATTAAACATCCCCATCCGAAAAATCAGGGTGATAAAACCCAGGATAGGCGGAGGGTTTGGCGTAAAGCAGGAAGTTTTGATAGAACCGCTTGTCACCGCAATTGCACTGAAAGCCGGCCAGGCGGTATGCCTGAAGTACACAAGGAAAGAAGAGTTCGTTTCCTCACGGTGCAGGCATCCGCAGATAATCAAACTGCAAACAGGTATAAAAAAGGACGGGACCGTATCCGCGATTGATATGAGGATAATTCAGAACAACGGAGCATACGGGTCGCACGGGCTGACGATACTCTGCAACACGGGAAGCAAGATTCTTCCGCTAATCAAATGTCCGAACGTTTTATTTGAAGGGGACGTGGTCTATACCAACCTGCCCGTAGGCGGGGCTTACCGTGGTTACGGCGCAACGGAGGGTTATTTCGCCATGGGGGTACAGCTTGATGAAATGGCGGAGAAGATAGGCGTTGACGTCGTAGAGTGGTGCAAGAAAATCCATATACAGGTGGGGGAAACCTCGCCCGTTTTCGCAGCCCTGGGCGAGGGGGTTGAGGGAGTTGAGCAAAACATAACATCCTGCGGGCTTGATAAATGCATTGAATTGGGGGCGAAGGAAATTGACTGGTACGGCAAGAAGAATAAAAAACAAGACGGTAGGTACAGGCGCGGCGTCGGAATGGCGATACTAATGCAGGGCTCTTCCATACCCGAAATTGATATGGGCTCCGTCTTTATTAAAATGAATGAAGACGGTTCTTTTAACCTGCTGCTTGGCGCTACTGACCTCGGGACGGGTTCGGACACGGTAATGGCCCAGATTGCCGCAGAAGTGCTGGCCACTGAAACGGAAAACATAATCGTTTATTCCTCCGATACCGATTTAACGCCGTTTGACGTCGGGGCATACGCATCAAGCACAACGTATCTTTCAGGACAGGCGGTAATAAAAGCCGCGCAAAAGGTGAAGGATCAGATACTGAAGGTTGCGTCGGAAATGATGAATGAACCTATGGAAAACCTGAAAGCGGAAAACGCGGCGGTATCCGGCAAAAACGGCAGGGTCACGTTTACCGAAATCGGGCATTATTCTCTTTATACAAAACACCAGCACCAGATAATGGATAGCGCCTCCCACGTTACCCACAAGTCGCCCCCGCCTTTCTCGGCGCATTTTGGCGAAGTTGAAGTTGACATGTTAACCGGCAAAGTGAGGGTGATAAAGTACGTCGCTGCGGTTGATTGCGGGACCGCCATTAACCCGGTATCGGCGGAAGGCCAGGTGGAAGGGGCTGTCCTGAACGGCATTTCCTATGCCCTCTGCGAGAGGTTTATATTTAACGAAAAGGGGCGGATGCTGAACCCCAACTTTGATTACTATAAAATCTTTTCTACGCGCGATCTGCCTGAGATAAAAACAATTCTGGTGCCTACCTACGAGCCGACCGGCCCGTTCGGGGCAAAGAGTGTTTCTGAAATCGGAATAAACGGTCCCTGCCCCGTAATTGCAAACGCCATTTACGATGCGGTTGGGGCGCGTTTGTACAGGACGCCCTTTTTGCCCGAATCCGTTCTTGGAGCGATAAAAGGTAAAAAATGAAGTACAGGATTGAGTGTGAGGCCTTCGGGGCTTTACATCTGCGAAAGAAGAACAAGGGGAACAGGGTCACCCTCAATGTACCAGAGAGCACGACTTACAGGCAACTTCTTATCAGTCACCTGAAATTCTCACCCGTCCACGTAAAGTATCTCACCCTCATGTCAAACGGCAGAAAAGTGGAAGACCTCTCGGAAAGAATTGACGGTCCGGCCAGGGTTACGATACTGATGCCTGTCGGCGGCGGATGATTCTTGGGGTAGTGATTCGGGGTAAATTATATTTTTTCAAGCCGGAGTGATTTTCCCGTCGTTCCATACTTAATTTTCAGAATTTCCGAGATTATGCTTATTGATATCTCGGCTGGTGAATTCCCTCCGACATCAAGCCCGACCGGCGAGTAAACATTGCCGGTAATTTTTATCTTCTTGTTTTTTAACCGCGCAAAAAGTTCTTTTGCCTTGTTTCTGCTACCGATCATACCGATGTAAAACGCAGGCGTCGTCAGTGATGCCTCAAGACATTCATAATCATGGACATGCCCGTACGTTACGATAACGATTGAGGTATGCCCGGTAATTTCCAGCCCCTTGATTGCCTTCGGGAAATCCCCGCATATAACTGCGGATGCGCCCGGAAACCTGTCTTTGGAGGCGAATTCCTGCCTGTTATCTATGACCGCGTAGGAAAGATTCAGCATATCCGAAACGGCGGCAAGTTTTTCCGCTATATGCCCCGCCCCGCATATTACCAGATCCAGTTTTGAAGCAAACACCTCAAACATAATCTCCGCCTGGCCGCCGCACAGCATACCGAGGGAGACATTTTCTTTCGGGTGGCGTTCCCCCGACAGATTGTAAACAATTTTCAGCGTTTTCTCGGCCCCGGCCGCCATAAGTTTTTTTGCTTCCCGTATTACGTTTTTCTCAAGACACCCCCCGCCGATAGTTCCGAAAATTTTACCGTCCGGAAGAACTACCATCTTTGCACCGACGGACTGCGGGACGGAGTCGGAAGTATTCACGAGCGTGGTTAAAACAAACGGCCTGTTGTTTTCGCGTAACAGCGCAATCTCGGCATAAATATCTTTCATAGACGTTCTCCTATCTTTTAATCTACCGGGTAAATCTTCGGGGTAAATCTTCCGGGCCGTCAAAATCAACGACGATGTTTTTATCGTTAACCCGGATGAAATTTACTTCTTTGCCGTACTTTTTGATAAAGTACCTGGCGCCGCCCCGGACATTTTTTCTTAAAAGCATTTCAAATATTTTTCTGGGAAAGATCGTCGGATGGCCCTTCCTGTAATTCCAACTGGGGACGCATATCTTTTCCTTGTCTTTCAGCCAGCCGTTTATCAGTTTTTTGTAGGTTGATAACTTCGTCAGCGGGTGGTCCACAGGGGTAAAGATTATCCCACTGCATTCCGCGGGCAGTGTCCGGACCGCAATGCGGAGCGAATCTATTTGTTGCGACCCAGTCGCAGCCTGTTGCGCGGAATAATTTTTGTTTATTAAAACCCGGACCCCCCGTGAGGACTTATTCCTTTTCAGGTATCTTGTTACCGTCCCGGCTTTATACCCAAGCACAACGATAATATTGCCGACGCCGCACTTCCGCATTGCCGATATTATTTTTTCTATAAACGTTTTTCCGCCGGTTTTTAAGAGCGCCTTTACCGCTCCTTTCAGGCGGGAACCCGGGCCTGCAGAAAGAATTATTCCGTATAGAGAGGTGATGTTGTTCATCCTGTGATTTCGTCCATTGCCCGCGCAAACAGAAGCGGGAGCACTTCTCTCCTGTAGGCGGCGGATGACCTGAAATCGTCAATTGGAGAAATAATCCTGCGGATTTCAACGGCGCATTTTTCCATCAATTCAGGGGTAACCGTGTTATTCTCTAAAATACGGGAAACGGATTCCGCGTTTATTACGACCGGCCCGACCGCGCCGAAAGCGACGTTCACCGTGCCGATGTCCCTGCCGGCGACTGCCGCAAGGACGGCTACGGACGCCTTGGATATTATGTGCGATTTCCTGCCGCCGATTTTTATAAACGTCCCGCGGAGGGCGGAACCGTCTTTGACTTTTAACTTAGGTATCAAAACGGAAGTGATTATCTCGGCGTTCGCAAGGATGGTTTTTTTCGGGCCTGTAAAAATACCTGAAATATCAACCTCTCTTTCGCCCGAACTGCCTGCAATTTTCAAAACGGCATTGTGGGTGATGAGTGACGGGATGGAGTCGCCCGACGGCGATGCATTCCCTATATTCCCGCCTATTGTCGCCCTGTTTGCGATTTGAGGCGTCCCGATTGACCTCGCCGCAAGAGCCAGTCCGGGGCACCATTTTTTAATGCTTTCATTCTCCGAAATTTCACGGAAGGTAGTCATCGCCCCGATTACGATGCGGTCAGTTTCTTCCTCAATGCCGTTGAGCCCGTCAATTTTACTTATGTCCACGAGACAGCTCTTTTCACTATCTATGAGCCCTTCACGGATGTAGCACATCAGGTCTGTCCCACCTGCGAGAAAATATGCTTTTTTATCGCCAGGTATCTTTTCCCGGATTTCAGAGACCGTCCGGACTTTAATGTATTCAGGGGTGAATGGACTCATAGTAATATAGTAAAGTGCTCCGCACACCTATGCTCCTATTTCATTGTATTTTCCGTAACGCCGTTTTGCGCGGGAGCGGTTTTTCGCCTTTTCCCAAATATTTTGCTGCCCTCTTTACCGCGTTGAATATTTTCTTATAGCCCGTACAGCGGCACAGGTTGCCGGATATTGCCACCCGTATCTCGGCTTCTCCGGGCGACGGGTTTTTATCAAGCAGGACTCTGGTCACAAGTATGAGCCCGGGCGTGCAGAAACCGCACTGCACAGCCCCTTCCTCTATGTATGCCTTCTGGATAAGTTGCGTCTCCCTCTCATCGTTCAGTCCTGCGATTGTTGTAACCTGTTTGCCGTCCGCCTGACCGGCGGGATACAGGCAGGAATTAATCGTTTTACCGTCCACGATAACCGTGCAACTGCCGCACTCCCCCTGTTCGCAGCCCGCCTTGACATCCGTACGGCGCAAGTCCTCTCTCAGAACACGGAGGAGTGATTTTAGCGGGTTGACCGTAACCTCAACCCTTTTTCCGTTCAGTACAAATCTTATGTCTTCTCCCATGGTTAAAGTTTGCCCGAAGGGCGGTTAAAACCTCAGGGGTCGCCGGCAAAGAGTAAACGCGCCAACCCGTGGCATTGTATATGGCATTTGCTATCGCCGCAGCAGGCGTTATCATCGGTGATTCACCCAATCCCTTTGCCCCGTAAGGGCCGTCACTATACGCCTCTTCCACGATTACGGGAACGATTTCAGGCACGTCATCAGGGGTGGGGATAAGGTAGCCGGCAAAATTGGGATTTTGTATAATGCCGTCCTTCAGTACAAGATTTTCCGTCAGCGCATAGCCGGCTGCCTGCATGACCCCGCCCTCAATCTGTCCCTCGCACTGCTGCGGGTTTATGGCCCTGCCGATGTCATGCCCGCTGACTATCTTTTTCACGTCCACCTCGCCCGTTTCCGTATTGACGCTGACAATCGCTACCGTCGCCGAATAGGTATAGACGTAATACGCCTTCCCCTGGCCGGTGACGTCGGAAAAATCAACCTCCTCGCCCGTGTACCAGCCGTTGGAGGAAAGGTTTACCCTTGCCGCATAACACTTCTTCACAAGTTCAAAATAATTAATTTTCTTTTTCGGAGCGCCCTTTATGAAATAATTCTTGCCGTCGGAACAGACCTCGCCTTTATAGGACGCGCCTTTCCGGACGCCGGCCATACCGAGGACAGTCCTGTCTATGTTTCTGCGTATGATTTCACATGCATTTTTTACCGCGTTCCCCGACATCAGCGTGGAACGGGATGCAACCGTCGGTCCGCTGTCAGGCACCCTGGTTGTGTCCGGCAGCATCACTTTTATAAAATCATACGGGGCGCCCAGCGCTTCCGCCGCTATCTGGGACACAACGGTAAGCAGTCCCTGGCCCATCTCGGTATTGCCTATCGCAACCAGGACGGCGCCGTCTTTCTGAATCTGGACATATGAGCCGGCGCGGTCAAGGTGGCGGCCGCCGGCGCCGAGTCCCACGCCGTAAAATGCCGCCGCGACTCCTATGCCCGTCTTTACCCGCCCCGAGCGTTTTTCAGGGGGGAGATAAATTTTATCCCACTTCGCTTTTTCAACGACGGTATCTATGACTTTTTTAAACCCGCAGCTTTTTTCAATTTTCTGTCCCGTTGCTGTCTCTGAACCTATCCCGAGCATGTTTAGCCGTCGGAGTTTGAGCGGCGATATAGAAAGTTTTTCCGCAAGTTTATCAATAAGGGATTCGTTTGCAAATGTCGCCTGCGGCTGGCCAAAACCGCGGAACGCACCGCAAGGGACCTTGTTGGTTGCCACCGCAAGGGCTTCTATTTTCACGTTGGGTATGTCGTAAGGCCCGGCGGAATGAACCGCCCCGCGCCATAAAACAATCGGGGAGAGAGTGGAAAATGCCCCGGCATCCAGAATGTACCTCACGCTGCATGCGGTTATCTTTCCGTTTTTTTTCGCGCCATATTTTATTTCCACCCGGCTGGGATGCCTTTTGGACATTGAGTGGAAGTCCTCTTCCCGCGTATAAATAATTTTCACTGGCCTTTTGGTGAGATGGGCAAGGAGAGCAGAGTGTCCCGCCACCACGGAGGGGACGTCTTCCTTGCCGCCGAAAGCGCCGCCCGTGGTCGTCTGGACGATTTTTACCCTGTTCTGTGAAACGCCCAGTATGGCAGCCACGGCATCGTGCACGTAAAACGGGCACTGCATCGTACCGTATACCGCCATTCCGCCGTCGGGCTGGGGGTCGGCGACCATCCCCTGCGGTTCCATGTAGCAATGCACCTGGTAGTTTGTCGTGAATACGTCTTCAACCCGGACGTCGGCATCCTTAAAGCCCTTTGCTATGTCGCCTTTTATGATGTCGTATTTTTTGAAAACGTTGTTATCGCCGTAAATTTTAGGAGAGTCCTTTTTGAGCGCCTCTAACACGTCGAAAACGGCGGGGGCTTTCTCGTATTCCACCCTGACCTGCCGGGCGGCATGTCTTGCCGTTTCTTCGCTGTCCGCTACGAGAAGGGCGACAGGTTGGCCGTAGAACAGGACGTTGTTTTCTGCCAGGAAGGGATAATCTCCGAAGACGAGAGGCACGCTGTTTTTCCCGGGGACATCCCGGTAAGTAAATACCCCTGCAACGCCGCTGATTTTCAACGCAGTGGCGGTGTCTATTGACAGGATTTTGCCGCAGGCAACGGAAGACCGCACCGTGGCGCCGTAGAGCATATTGCCGAACGCGTAGTCGTCTATGTATTTTGCAGTCCCGGCAACCTTTTCCTGCGCGTCGTTTCTGGCGACGGAAACACCTATAACGTTCATTTTTAATCTTCTTTTAACAGGCCAAGTTCCTCTTTGGTGCGTTCGCGCATCTCAAGCGCTCCGACAAAACACCTTTTCGTGCAGATTGAACAGCCGATACATTTCGCGGGGTCTATCTCGGGGAGCAAATTCTTATTGAGGGTGATTGCCTGGTAAGGACACCGGGTGCAATTCCCGCAACTCACGCATAACTCTTCTATCAGGGAGGATATTTTTTTCGTCGGAGAAAGCGCCATAAAGTCCTTTATGGGGTCTGGCCGGGCAATGCCTATCAGTTCTTTCATTGACAGGATGCCGCGGCGCTTCATAAGATAACTTACCCCGTTGCACAGTTCGCCGAAGATACCGTAGCCGTATTTTGTGACCATTGTACAGAACTGGACGGTCTGCACGCCCAAAGCCAGAAAATGCGACGCCTGTTTGTAGTTTACGGGTCCTCCGTTGCCGGAGATGACAACGCCTACCGGCACTGCGCTTGCAAGCGTTAGATAACTTATGGGAGTAACGCTTTCACCGCTCATTCCGAGCACCACGCCGTCTTCCCACTTTTTCTTTCCCCTGTCCTGGAATGCGAGAACGGGGAAGGTATTGGCAAGGGTAATGCCCGCCTTTTTACCCGGGTGGCTGTCAAGGACCTCTTTTATGGCTTTAACTATAACCGCAATTGAAGTGACCGCTGCGGTAAGTTTAAAAAGTTTCGGGACGTCGGGGTTACCGGCTTCCATTATCCAGTTAATAATCTTTGCCGTCAGGCGGGCGTTCTGCGAGACGATGTCTCCCTCGGTCCCGTCGCCGCCCTGCGGGCAGGAGAGAGAGTACTCAATCCCCATCACGCCGCAACCTTCCAGTTTCCTCGTGTTTGATTGCCATCCGGTCCTGTCGTTTTCATCGTTTCCGGTAACGGGCCCGCCGGTGGACGCCATCGTCAGGCGGTCCGGGTATTCCTTTACCAGTTTTTCAACTTCTCTCATCACCCGTTCAAGGTGATGCCCCGAAACATTATCACAGTTGCCGTAAGTCGTTTCATTAAAGACGTGCATGTATTCCCCGGGGATGTGTATGGGCACATTATCAAATGCCGTTTTCATAATTCCGCCCGACCAGCCCTTTTCGTATGCCTTCTTCATCTGGTCGTACCCGTCTGAGGGGGGAGCGGCGGATAAAAGAAACGGCGTTGAAATTTTCCTGCCGAAAAAGTCCGTCTCAAGCGAGACAGGGACATGGACGTAACCGGTCAGGGAAACGTGACTTTTTGTGTTTTTCTCCGCTTTCGGTTTTTTTTGACGCGCAAGGAAAGCGTCTGATTCAACAGCGCAGTTCTTACCCGAAGCGACGGCCTCAACCACCGTCGTCGGCCCGTTGATGCAGTCACCCGCAAGGAATATGCCTTTCTTCGTAAATTTTGGGACGACGGCGCGGTTGCCTATCGCCATTATCACATTGCTTATATCTGTTCTCTGTTGTTTTGCGCCTTCAACATCTTTTATGTCTTTCAGATTAAATTTCTTTCCCGCGGGCAGGGTTATTTTAATCGTGGTAATCCCTTTGATTTTTTTACCCCCGCCGTTTATTGAAAGCACCCTTACCCGTCCCGTGACCTCAATATCGTTTTCCAGAAGTTCATTCCGTTCCTTTGAAGTAAGAGGCATCTCGGCAAGGTTTTCAAGGGAGAACATTTCAACGCCCGTGGCGCCGTTTTTCTTTGCCTGGACGGCACAATCAAGCGCCGAAGCCCCGCCGCCGATTACCGCCACTTTACCTTTGAATTTATATTTTTCCGGATTGATCAGATAATCTGTTGCCGTTACGGAAAGTTCCTGCCCTCCGATGTTTGGCATTATTGGCTGCCACAGCCCGACCGCTACGACAACTGCATCAAAGCCCTCGTCTAAAAGTTTGTCCGGAGAATCTATTCTGGAATTAATTTTTATTGTGATGTCTCCCAGTGTCTTTACGAAATCAATATCTGTTTTAAGTACGTCTTTGGGCAGGCGGTGATCCGGGATGAGGTTGCACATCCCTCCCGCCTTATCCCCTACCTCGTATATGACTATTTTATACCCGTACTGCGCAAGCACGGATGCTGCGCCCAAACCTGCCGGTCCTGAACCAACGATGGCGACCTTTTTTCCATTTGGTTTTATTTTGTTGAACGCCGGTATTCCTCCCAGTCCTTTCGCCTTTTTAACAATCAGCGACTGTAACTCAGGTATGCCGATAGAACCGTCAAATGTTTTATGAGAACATTTCGCCATACAGTGCCTGTCAGGGCACACGCATCCGCAGACGCCTCCGAGCGGATTATTTTTCATAATAAGTCCGGCCGACCTGGCAAAGTCCTGCGGTTCCCCGGCCTTTGCCGCCATTATAAAGTCAAAAGGCGAACAGTTTACCGGGCAGCCGTTTTCACACGGTCTTTCCTCACAGTATTCGCACCTCAAAAGTTCTGTTTTTAACTGCATGTCTGTGAGGTAAATTTCCTTTTTCATTTTTAATCTCCTAAAGTAAGCGGTTGGTTATTACGACGGTTTCGCTGTCTTGAGATAACTCTGGGCCAGTTTGGCGCCTTCCATGATTGCCTCGTACCCGGTGCACCTGCAAAGATGATGCGAAAGGGATTCAATGATTTCTTCTTCCGATGCGTTTGGGTTTTTTGTAAAAAGGGCGTAGAGTTCCATAACAATCCCCGGGGTGCAGTAACCGCACTGCACGGCGCCCGCATCTATCAGCGCCTTTTGTATGGGGTGCAGATTTCCCCCGGAAGATAACCCCTCTATGGTGAGTACTTCCGTGTTTTCCAGTTTTGTCGCCGCAAGCGAGCAGCTCCTTTTTGCAACTCCATCCACGACTACGACGCACGTACCGCAGGTCAGGTCTTCACACCCGCGCTTGGTGCCGGTAAGTTCTAATTTTTCTCTCAATACGTCTATTAGTTTTTCCCAGCCCTCAATCTCAACGGTCCTCCGGACACCATTTACCCTGAAATTAATTTTTTGCGCCATTTTTTCCGATCCTTTTTTCGTCCAGTGCCTTTTTCATTTTTTCGGGCGTGACGGGAATCTCAAAGAAATCTATGCCTGTAGCATCATAAATGGCATTAAGGACTGCAGGGGCGACCCCGATAACGGGGTGCTCGCCTATGCCCCTCGCCCCGAAAGGCCCTATGTTCTCCGGCGTTTCAATAAACTCAACCGTCTGTTTTTTGGGGATGTCTTTTATATTCGGAAAACGGTATTTTCCAAAATGAGGGTTAGTTGATTTTCCGTCTTTTGTGAATTTTATTTCCTCGCACAACGAGGCGCCGAGCGCCATCATTACGCCGCCGACTACCTGTCCTCTTATTTGTTCAGGGTTGATAACCTTTCCGACGTCAAAACAGGATATAAAATGGTCAATGATAATCTTCCCCGTTTTTTTCTCAACTCTCAATTCACAGCCCTGGGCGCCGAAAGTATAACTTACCCCGATGCTTCCCTGGCCATTGGCATCAGGGTTGGAATACCGCGGAAGGCGGGCGTCAGAAGTTGTCTGGACCACTTCTCCGACGGTTATACCGTCCTCATGCATGTAGCCCTGTGCGAGTTGTTTTACCCTGACCCGGACATCGGGGTCGTGCTTCAGGAAAATGTGTTCGCCGTCATATTCAAGCATGTCGGCATCGCAACGGAGCGCCTGCGACGCGGTTTGTTTAAGCACAGCAATCGCCTTTTCGCAGGCGCGTATAACCGCCCTGCCGCCCTGTACCGTAAACATTGACCCGATTGTTTGCCATTCCCATGGAGAAAATTGCGTGTCTATCTCGGTATAGACGGCGATTCTGTCGGGAGAAATTTTAAGCACTTCCGAGGCTATTTGTTTTACAATAGTTCTTAGCCCCTGCCCCACTTCCGCACCGCCCATATTTATGGATACGCTGCCGTCACTGTTGAATTTAAGGTAGCACCCCTTTGAGGAGAAAGGCGCGCCCTTTGGGGACTTCATCAAACCGGAAAATCCCCTGCCGTAGTAGTAATCCTTGTCTTCCGCGGGTTTCGGTTTTGAGAATAAAATTTCCTGGACTACCCGGGCGCATTTTTGCACGCTGCCGTTACTTTCCCACATCTTTTCACCGGTGGCCGTTATTTTCCCGGGTCCCAGATAATTTTTTTCCCGCAGTTTCAGCGGGCTAATATTTATTTTTCTTGCCAGAATATCCAGCAGGCGCTCCACGGCGAATTGCGTTTCCTGGTGCCCGTAGCCCCTGTAGGCGCCGACAGGGGTTGTGTTCGTATAGACCGAAAAACCTTCAAGATGACAATTGGGGAATTCATACGTTCCGGTACAGTTATGGGTTGCGCCCCTCATCACATGGACGCCCGTGTCAACATAGGCGCCTGTTGAGTGATGTATGGTCGCCTGTAATGCGGTCAGCGTTCCGTCTTTTTTCGCCCCGATTTTCATTTTAGTTTTTATCCCGTGTCCCAGCAAGGTACTCAGGAAATCTTCTTTTCTTGTGGTAACCCACTTTACGGGCCTGCCCGGCAGAAAACTCGCTATGTAGGCGACTGTCTGTTCAATTGTCACGTCCGATTTGTAACCGAAGCACCCGCCGATTTCCGGTATATGGACCCGGACGCTTGAAACAGGCAGGTTGTACGAGTGGGCGAGGTCATCCCTGATTACAAACGGGCATATTGAAGACGACCAGATTTCAATCGTCCCGTCCTCGTGAAAAAGAGCGATTGTGCCGTGCGGCTCAATCGCCGCCGAAGAACCGAACGGATAATTAAATTCACCCTCAACGACCACGTCCGCCTCTTTGAAACCGTTTTCAACGTCACCCTTTTTTAAAACATAATGGTCAGCGATGTTAGTACCCGGTATAGGGCCGATGCCCGGCAGGTGCCAGTATTCACTGCTTTTTTCGTGAATTAACGCCGCATCCTTTTTCATGGCATCGACGGCATTCACGTAAACAGGAAGAGGTTCATATTTAACCTTAATCTTCCTTGCCGCTTCCCTTGCCTGGTGAATATTTTCAGCAACCACGGCGGCAACGGGTTCGCCGATATATCGGACCCTGTCAACCGCAAGGGGCAGGCGGTCTTTTACATTGTCACCGAATTTGAACGGACAGTCCTTCCCCGTGATAACCTTCACGACACCTTCGCATTTTTCTGCTTCCGACGTGTCCATTGAAAGAATCCTTGCGTGGGCGTACTCCGGAGTGAGGATGGCGATATGTAACAGCCCGGCCATTCTTATATCGTCCAGAAAAACCGCTCTGCCCGTGGTTTTTGTGATCGCATCGGGCCGTTTAACGCTTTTTCCGACATATTTGAAATTCATTTATCGTCCTCCTGTTGCC
>JAHJSO010000007.1 GCA_018830385.1 Elusimicrobiota bacterium
GCACCTGGTTACAGCGACATTGATTTGTTTGTGCTGATTGACGAAATGGAGCCCGATGCAGAGAAGAACTTCCTTAAAAGTTTTTGGAAGAAGTATAATTTCTGGAAAAGATATTTGCCGTTCCTCGGGGAGGTCCAGGTGTCAACCGCGGGAGAACTTAATGACTATGCCATGCATGGCGACATCAGGGCGCTGGAAATAAAAAATAACTGGAAAATTTTATACGGCAGTAAGTTAAATGTCCCCGAGTATGTCTTAAATGAGAGAAAACATAAAATGGATGTTTTTAATGAGATGTTAAAATCGTATCATTATATAGTTCGTTTTTTTTGGCTTGATGGATTGAAAAATAGTAGAAGGGAAAGCCACATATATAAAAAGGCGTTTGCGGATATGTCCAAAACAGCAGGCGGTTTTATTAACGGCGGGGACGTCGCGGCTGGCGGGGACGTTGAGGCTGGTGTGGAAGTGGCGGCTGGAGGGGATGTTGCAGTTTCCGGAGACGTTACGGCTTCCGGGGGTCATGAAAGGGCTTATGTTTCCGCGATACTCCTCCTTGATAATTATGCGAAACGGCTGTCAAAAGAAATTTTTATCGGATATGATGAAGGATTTAAAATTAGAAGCAACCAAAACTGGAAAGAAATGGAAGATACTATAAATAATTCAGACGGTCTCATTCTGTCGGTCATACAATCACACTCCCGCGAATACACTTATGTAGTCCTGAAAGACGGCATTACGCCCGCAGAAATCAGAGGGGTGATTGGGGTTGTAAAGGACCGCAGAAAGAGAGAGCCCGCCTTTTTCGGGCCGCCGCCTTTCCTCGTTACCCGCAGTGCATTTGAATGTGTGGCTAACTCCTTGCACCTGGAAACGGCTTCCAATTATTACTCGCTGGTGTTATCGCCGAACGTCATTATAGGAGAGGTTGACGGAATCAGGAAAATAGACAGGGGATTGTTTCTTCTGTTGCTGAAGGAATGTCTGGTCAATGCGAAGCAGTGGCAGCGGAGCGGTTAGGTTATGGGGGCAGCGGGTTATGGTGCCACGTTATGGGCAGGTCTTGCATCATTTGGCAAACAGTCCTGTCCCCGAGTCATGGGGTTATCAATGGGTCAGGACTTGACATTTGAAACCCGATTTGCTAAAATTCCAAACGACAATTGTTGCAGTGACAACGGTTGCAATGACAGATTTCAGTGAGTAGTTGCACACAAGGAGGACTACCCGAATGGTTCAGAATGACAGGGAAGATAAGAATCCAAAATCTGATTTATTAAAATCAAAACTTAAACTTTTGTTGGACATGCTGGCTAAGATTTTAATCCCGCTTGGCAGGTTATTGGAGCGGGGGATAATGAAACTCAACAGCCGGATTAACCCCTTAATTGAAAAATACAGGGTGTTTGACAAAAAACAAAAGATTGTTTTCTGGGTGTCCGCAGTCCTGGTGTTCCTTGTCCTGAATTCCATGATATTCACTATGGATGAAACCAGAATAGCCGTAATAACCCAGTTCGGCAGGTACGTCCGGACGATTACGGAACCGGGGATAAAAGTAAAACTCCCGGCGCCATTGCACGTTCTCCATTATTTTGACAAGAGGTTACTGTCCATAGATTTCAGGCCGGGGGAGTTCCTCACAAGCGACAAGAAGAACCTCACCCTTGAGGCGTTCGTGTGCTGGAAGATAAGTGATCCGCGCAGGTTTCTTGAGACGGTCAGGAACAGGGCCGGGGCTGAAATCCGCCTGACGGACCTGGTCCTTTCGGAGATAGGGGCGTCAATCGGGTCTTACCCCTTTTCAGCCATAATATCGGTAAATCCCGATGAAATCAAAAGGGACGAGATAATAGCCGGTGTTATTGAAAAAATAAATGCGGTATCTAAGGCACAGTACGGCATAAATGTCGCTGATACGAGGTTCAGGAGGATAAGTTTGCCCGAGCAGACGAAAGAGAGCGTTTACAGGAGGATGAGGAGCGAGAGGGAACAGATAGCCAAAAAATACAGGGCAGAGGGTAAAGGCAGGGGGATGGTAATAGTTGCAGAGGCGGACCGCAAAAAGAGGGAGATAATCTCCGATGCATACCGTATTTCCGAACAACTCAAGGGGGAAGGCGATGCGGAAGCCACAAAAATCTATACAAGGGCGCACAACCTGGACGTAAATTTTTACAAGTTCTGGCGCACTCTGGAGACGTATAAGAAGATATTTGAAAAGAAAACGACTATGGTCCTTTCTGCTGATTCGGAACTACTTAAGGTGTTGACAAGAGGCGGCGGGGAATAAGAGGGGCACAAGGGCGGGGTCGGACGGGGGAATAAATACTGCACTGAAAGTTTATGAAAAAGATAAAAGAATTTTCGTCTGTCTTTATCAGCAATTTTATTCAAAATTTTAAAAGGTTTATCTATAGGTTGCAATTAAGCCCGATGCTCCTTGCGATATACGGGCTCGTTTTTCTTTACATAATATCGGGCTTATACATTGTGCAAACGGAGGAACAAGGCGTTGTGAGAAGGTTCGGCAGGGTTGCCAGGGACAAAATAATGCCCGGCATACATTACCGCCTGCCCTGGCCTGTTGAACGCCTGAACAAGGTCCCTGTCCAGGAGATAAAGAGGATAATTGTCGGGTATTACAAAGACCCGTTAAAAAAGGAAGATTTCAAAAAAATAGAGGACATACTTACAGGAGACGAAAACCTCATCCACGTAAGTTTCATGGTACAATACACAATACTGGAGCCGGCATCTTATCTTTTTAATTGCGAAGACCCCCGGGGACTGCTTGGCTACGTAGCGGGGGCGGCGATGAGCAAGGTTGTTGCGGGGATGGACGTTGACAGCGTCCTCACTGTTGAAAAAATCAGAGTGCAGGAAATGGTCAAAAGCGTTTCCCAGGAAACCATTAGTAGGTACAATGCTGGCATCCAGATTCGTTCGGTTACGCTGGAAACGGTAATTCCACCGCAGGAGGTACTGGATTCCTTTAATGAAGTTATAAGCGCCCAGGCGGACAGGGTTCGTTTTATCAACGAGGCTGAGGGGTATGCAAACATGGCAATTCCGATAGCATACGGTAACGCCCAGGTCCTTGTTGAAGGGGCGAAAACGTACCATGTGGAAAGAATAAACATGGCAATGGGAGACAGCAGCCGTTTTTATGCCGTCAGGAGCGAATACAGCAGGTCGCCCTATACGACAAAAACACGGCTTTATCTTGAGACAATGGAAGAGTTGATGCCGAACATAAAACTCTATATCGTTGACCCTTTAAGCGGACGGCGCGGGCTTGACCTGAAATTCCTGATGTTTGACGATGAGTCCCCGAAGTTGCCCGTAATAAAATAAAATGACCCATCTTGCAGGACACATTTTCGGGAGCGCGTGTAACAGGGATAACTGGTTTTCAAGGATTGATACCAGGGTAAAATTTGTTTTTGCGATTGTTTTGCTCTTTCTTAACCTGATTTCAACGCGGGACATTGTGCCGCTGTTAATCCTTACCCTGTCGGGCGCAATTATGTTTTCATTAAAAGTTCCGTTCCGGGCATTCGTTTACAGAATGATTTTTCCTGCGGTTATCGGTTTTTTCGTCATCGTAACGCAGATGTTTTTGCTCCGTGATGGCGAGCCGGTTTTCACGGTGTTCAACGTCGTCGCTTACAGCGGGGGGCTACGGAAAGGCATAGGTATATTTTTCAGGATTATCGGCGGCGTCTCGTTGATTATAACGATGTCATTTTCAATCCCGTTTGAGGAGTCCATGCAGACATTAAAAAATTTCGGTTTGCCGAGGGTATTCACCGAAATCACCACCTTTATGTACAGGCAGATATTTGTCCTTTTTGAGGAGGCGTCGGCAATAATGTTCGCTCAGCGGATCCGTTTGGGGTATGCTTCTTTCAGCAGGAAAATAAAATCGCTGGGAGTACTGGGCGGGATGCTTGTTTTAAGGTCTTATGACAGGGGTAAAAGGATTCAGCGCTCATTGAGCGCCAGGGGTTACAGGGGGGATATGTACTTTCTGGCGCCGAAGCGGCTTACTGACTATGATTTCAGATTCATTCTTGTGTCAGTGGCGATTGCTTTTGTATTGTTCCTGCTGAAATGAGTGATGAGTATGGTTCTAAAAAACCCGATTTTTAGAATGAATAATATAATGAATAATATATGGAAGTATTAAGAACGGAAAATCTGTGTTACAAGTATGAAGGGGCTCCTGGCCCGTTTGTCCTTAACGATATTTCATTAAATATTGAAAAAGGCGAGGTCGTTTGTATATACGGCCCCAATGGGAGCGGCAAAACCACCCTGCTGAACACGCTGTGCGGCCTCTATAAACCGTCGTCCGGCAAGGTACTGCTTGAAGGTAAGGACATTCTGGGTATAGATGAAAAAGAGAGGTTTTCAAAGATAGGCATTGTATTCCAGAACCCGGACGACCAGTTGTTTTCAGCAAACGTATTTCAGGACATTGCTTTTGGCCCGATGAACTTAGGTTTACAGGAAGATAAGGTCAGGGAAAGGGTTGATGAGTCGCTTGAAATTATTGGCATGACGGAAAACAGGGACTCTCCCGTACATACCCTTTCTTACGGTCAGAAGCAGAAGGTGGCGATTGCAGGCGTCCTTGCAATGAGACCCGAGATTATTCTGCTTGACGAACCGACAAGTCCGCTTGACCCTGATTCGGAGACAAGGTTGCTGGATTTTCTGAAAAAA
>JAHJSO010000042.1 GCA_018830385.1 Elusimicrobiota bacterium
AAGGAGCAGGTTCTCCCTTATCTCACCGTCAAGATTAAATTCATTACCGAATTCGTTTGTGTCAATCTTCCTTTTGTCTTTTGACAGGACATTGTATTTAAATTCTTCAAGGCATCTGTCACAAACAAACGTTAATTCGCCGGACATAGCGGTTTTCAGCATTATGTCCGTGTCGCCGCTGATTTCAGCCATGAACGAAATTTCCAGCGGCGAATCCTGCCTGTGTCCGGTTTGTTCGCCGAGGGTGGCATCCCCGTATGTCCCCTCTATCCTCTTTTTCTTTTTTAATTCCTGTAAAGAAATTTTCATATTTAAAGACCGATGCTTACTTTCTTGTCCGCATATTATAACAAACATAAAATTGCTTTGTCAAGTGTAAATGCAAAAACTTGGTAAATGCAAAAACATGGCAAATACAAAAAAACCGGTGTGTTACAGAAATGGCATAACTTCACGGGCGATTATAAGTTCTTCATCGGTCGGGATTACCATAACCTTTGTTGCGGAACCGCCTGCCGATATAACCCCTGAACTTACCGTACTGTTAAGAGCCCTGTCCAGGATTATACCCATTCCCTGTAAGTCGTCAAGGGATTTGCTCCTGATTAAAGGGGATTTTTCCCCTATGCCCGCAGTAAAAACAATTGCGTCAACCTTTCCGAGGACGGCATAATAGGCGCCTATGTATTTCCGGACCCTGTAGGTGAACATATCAATTGCAAGCTGAGCCCTTTCGTTACCTGCGGCGGCTTCGTCAATTAATGTCTTCATATCATTTGAAATCCCGGAAATGCCGTACAGCCCGCTCTGTCCTGTAAGCAGGGTATTTATTTCGCTTAAAGTCAGTCCCTCGCTCGCCATAAGGTACGGGACTATCGCCGGGTCTATGTCGCCGCAGCGCGTCCCCATTATAAGCCCTTCAAGCGGGGTGAAACCCATTGATGTGTCCACGACACAGCCCTTCTTTACCGCAGTTATACTGCAGCCGTTACCAAGGTGACATGTAATTATATTGATGTCCGTCATCTCTTTGCCGAGTATTCCTGCTGCCGTCATTGATACATACCGGTGCGATATACCGTGAAATCCGAACCTGCGTATAGTGTATTTTCTGTAAAGGTAATAAGGCAATGCGTAAAGATAAGAGTACCTCGGTATGGTGGAATGAAATGCCGTATCAAAGACTGCGATATTTTTTGCCCCGGGCAGGATTTTTTCAATCATCTCAATGCCTGACAGGTTATGCGGGTTGTGAAGAGGCGCCAGCTGGAAACATTTTTTTATTTCCTGTTTGACGGCGTCCGTTACCGGTACTGAATTGCGTAGTTTTTCGCCGCCATGCACGACCCTGTGGCCGACGGCAGTGATACTGCCTTTTTCAATATGTCCGAGAATATATTCAAGAGCCGTCTTGTGGTCGGGTATGTTGCATATTTCTTTGGATTCCGGCTCATCTGAACGGTATGACAGGACACAGGCGTCCTTTGAAGATATCCTTTCAACAGACCCCCGTGCTATACGGTTAAGGTCCCTGTCAAAAATGGAATATTTTATGGAAGAAGAACCGCAGTTTAAAACCAGTATTCTCATAAGTTAAATGTAGGGTTTATTTTTGTTTCCGGTATAGTTCCGAGGGGACCGCCAGTTCCCAGTCGTGTTCGTCGTAGTTGATTAATTCGCTCATACTGAAGAAAAACTCTATTTCCCTCACTGCATTTTCAACTGAGTCGGCGGCGTGTACCAGATTACGCGTGCCGTCCGTCCCGTACAGTTTCCTGAGAGTACCTGGTTCTGCGCTCTTTGAGTGGGTGGAGCCGATTATTTTCCTGACGCGCCTGACGGCGTTTTCGCCCTCCCACACGCTCACTATAAGGGGGCCTGTCAGTATGAACTCTACAAGGGGGACGAAGAAATCCCTGTCCTTGTGAATAGAGTAAAAATTTTCAACCAGGGGGCGGGCCGGCCTGAACATTTTCATTGCAATAAGTTTCAACCCGTCCGTTTCAAGCCGGTCAATTATTTTTCCGGCCACCTTTTTTCCGATACCGTCCGGTTTGATTACAAGGCATGTTTTTTCCATTTTTTTGTCAGTATCCTCCATAGTGATTGGATGTCGCACAGGGCGTTCGCGTTATTTTAGTTTTGATATTATAGCGTCTGCGGTTTCCGACATCTTTGCCGTTCCCCCAAGGTCATAGGTAAGGTGTTTGCCTTCCCGAATCACTGCGGCTACCGCATTCTCCAGTGATTGTGCGGTCTGCGTTTCGCCTATGTGTTCAAGCATAAGTTCGGCCGACAATACCATCGCAATAGGGTTCACCTTGTTTTGTCCAGTATATTTCGGGGCGGAGCCGTGGACCGCTTCAAAAACCGCGATACCGTCTCCGATGTTCGCCCCGGGAGCAACACCAAGCCCTCCGACCAGGCCGGCGCAAAGGTCCGACAGGATGTCCCCGTAGAGGTTCGGCAGGACGAGCACGTCGTAAAGGTGCGGTTTCTGGACGAGTTGCATGCACATGTTGTCAACGAGTTTTTCTTCGTATTCAATTTTGGGGTAGTCCTTTGCTACACCCCTGCCCGCATCAAAGAAAAGCCCGTCGGTAAATTTCATAATGTTCGCCTTGGTGACGGACGTAACCTTCCTGCGGCCGTGCCGGACGGCGTATTCAAAAGCGAACCGGACTATTCTTTCGGATGCCTGTTTTGAAATCGGCTTTATTGATATGGCGCTGCCCTTCCTTATTTTTCCTCCGGAGAGGGCTATGATTTTTTCAGCCCCTTCGCTTCCCGGTTCAAATTCAATGCCAGCGTAGAGGTCTTCGGTATTTTCACGGACTATTATTATGTCAACATCCGTATATTTTGAAACAATACCCCGGTAGATTTTACACGGCCTGAGGCATGCAAAAAGATTGAGTTCCTGTCTTATTGAAACGTTTACCGAGCGGAAGCCCGTCCCGATGGGAGTGGTGATCGGCCCCTTTAGCGCAACCTTATTTTTTCGGATTGAGTCCAGCGTTTCTTTGGGAAGCGGAGTGCCGTATTCTTTCAGCGCTGTTTCTCCGGCGGGCATGATTTCCCAGTCAATGTTCAGCCCGGCAGCGGAGAGTATCCTTTTGACGCAGTCGGTTATTTCCGGGCCTGTCCCGTCACCGGGTATCAGCGTGATTGTGTGTTTTTGATTCATTTTGTATTCTCCTAGTTCCGGGCGAGCACATCCATCTTGCGGCGCTTTCCTGTTGTCTCAGACCCATCTTGCGGCGCCTTACTTAATCCCGCCACCGGTTTTACCGCAGCGAATATTTAAGCAATTGTTTTATGTAAAGGTCTCCCTGTTGCCGGACCATATAATCAATGTCAAATGTCTCGTCAATGGAATCCCTGGCAGTTTCCCCGATTTTCCGGCTTAGAACGGGGTCCTTCAGCAGGGTTATTACTCTTTCGGAAAGTTTATTTATATCCTTCGGTTCTGCAAGGAAACCGGTCTCGCCGTCCTGCACTATGTCAACAAGCCCGTCAACCCCGTAAACCACGACGGGCTTTGCAAGGCACATCGCCTCAACGGCCGCCCTGGGGAGCCCCTCCCAGAGTGACGTTAATACGAACACGTCCGTAATTGAAAGGATACGGCTGATGTCTTTCCTCCAGTTTAGAAGGAGGACGTTCTGTTTTATGCCCGCCTCGGATATCATATTTTCAATCAGGGGCCTTTGTTCACCGTCCCCGACTATAAGGAATTTCGTGCCCGGGACACGTTTCAGGATAATTGAAGCCGCAGTTACGAAGTCAGCCAGATTCTTTTGCGGCTTAAACGGGCCTATTGTTGTTACGGTTTTCTCCCCTCCGGCGATTCCGATTTCGTTCCTTACGGAGTTCTTTTCATCCTCCGCCAGTTTCGTTTTCCTGTAATCGGAAAGCCGTATCCCGCTGCGGACAAGGACGTACTTTTTTTCATCCCCTATTTTATTTTTGACGGCCGTGTTAACATTGCTTCTGGAAACGGCTACAAGGACGTCGCTTACGGTCGCAGTCCATTTTTCAGCTGTCAGGAATAACGTTCTTGTAAGTTTTTTCTGGTAGTCGTTGAACCCGAAGCCATGGAAGGTGTGGATTATAATTTTTATGCCTGCAAAATGCGCCGCCCACCTGCCGATGATTCCCGCTTTTGAAGAGTGGGTATGGACTATGTCGGGTTTTTCCCTCTTCAATATAAGATATATTTGTACCAGGGCGGATATATCCCTCAGGGGGCTTACCTGCCTTACGAGGTTCCGGATGAAGAATAATTTTATGCCCGGTATCATCCTTTTCGCTTCGTCGTCAAGGATACCGCCGGTGCCGGCCAGGAGTAGCGGTTCAAACAAAAGCGGGTCCAGGTGCGAGACGGTATAGAGTGTGTTCTGCTGCGCCCCGCCGAGTTCCAGCATTGTTATTATGTGGGCTACCTTTATTTTTTTTGTTTCCGGTGACATATATTTTTCTTCCGTTTTTATTGTCAGGCGCCTTTAATTTTTTCGACAACGGTTTTGGAGTCCAGTATTGATTCCTCAATGTACGAGTATTTCCACCCGCCGAAACGCCCGATTGAATATATTCCGTTTTTATTCAGAAAAGAGTGAATTTCCCTGACGGCGGCTGTCCTGTTCCGGTCATAGATTATGTATGCATATGGCATCGGCAGGATATTGGTTATCCCGGGGCTTTTATCCCGCTTTGCTATTCCGCACGCCATCAATTGTCGCTGTAGGGCGCTCGCTGTCCTGTACGGGTCCGGTTTTTCTCCGGGAGTGTGCGATACCTCAACATAAAGAGATGCCTTGCCGGCAGGCGCCATGAATTTTGAAAAGTTGTGGTAAAACCCCGCCCTGTAAAACATGAATTTTTTTTCAGGGAAGTAAACCCAGTGTTTTGAGTCGTTTATATCCGTTGCGTCATACCCTAAGTTAAAACACATCACCGAGTTCCACCGGAGTTTTTCTCCGAAGGCCTTCATTTTTTGCGGGACATTTTCAATAATGTTTAAAAGTTCCGGCAGAGGCATTGTGGATATTATATTCTTATACGTAAAGGCGCCTTTTGTTGAAGTTATCCTTTTTTTCTTCATGTCTATTTTTATTGCCGGCGTATTCAGCAGCGGCGACCGTATCCTTTCAAGCAATGCGTCAATAAGCGACTGTATTCCGCCTTTTACCGGATAGTAAAACGATGCGTTGTAACCGTACTGTTTTGTCTGCATGGTGAATGCCCCGAGTATCGTTTCTTCAAGGGTCGGGTTCGGCACAAAGGAAGCGACCCACTCGTCGGTAAGTTCCGATTCATCCACTGTCCAGAGTTTCCTGTTATACGGAAAGAAGAAGTGTTTTGCGAAGCCCATGCCGAATGTCTTAATCGTCCAGTCCCTGAAAGACAATACCCCGCCGGATGCCGCCGGCCGCCGCCCGGACTGCTGCCTGATTTTTGCCTCTATCAACCCGGACAGGCAGTCCGCAATAACCTTGTGCGGAAGGCCGTAAAGATTCGCCTGAAAAGGGTAGCGGGTGTATGTGTCGTGTGAGAATATCCAGGCGTCCCGCTTGATTTTTTTGATGTTACAACGCAGGAGATTAAATATTAGGCGTTTTGTATAGGGGTTCCTCAGGTGCAGGAGGTGCCCCGTGTAATCAAATGTGTAACCGCCAGCGCGGACTGACCTGCACAGGCCGCCCGCCGAACCTTCCTTTTCAAGTATAATGCAGTCGTCCGCCATGTGGTAGGCAGCAGAAAGGCCGGTAATGCCCGCTCCTATTATTATGTTTTTCATGTCTGTATTTTTGAAAGCATCACTGCGATTAAAACTGCAACAAGCACCGAACAGGCGTATATGGCTACTGCGGTATAAAACTGCACGACCGTTACTATGAATGCGAGGAAAGAAAGTAGCATCCCCGCCGCATAAACATAGAGGAGTATTTTTTTTCTTGGCCACCCGCCTTTTTCAAGCCTGAGCGGGAAGTGGTCCTTACTGCCGACAAACGGCGATATGCCCCTCTTCCACCTGAAATACATTACAAGCAGTGTGTCGTATATGGGTATGGCGAGTATGAGCATAGGTGCAAACAGTCCCATGTCGTTTATGGTGGTATAACTGGTCCCGAGTGATACGGACGCAAGGATAAAACCGATAAATAAACTGCCGGTGTCACCCATAAATATTTTGAATTTTTTGCTGAGGTTGTAAGGCAAAAACCCGAGACATCCGCCTGCAAGCGCGACGCTTGCAAAGTTTACGTACAACTTCTCTTCAACGGGCAAGCCGATGAGGAAAAACCCCATAGCGGCGATAAAAGCGGCCCCGCCGGAGAGCCCGTCCATTATGTCTATTATGTTGAAGGCGTTCGTTACGCCGACGACCCACAGGATAGTGATGCAGATGGCGAACCAATCCGGGCGCAAAAATTCAAGGTGTATGCCGTAGAAGATCAGCAGGATACCCGCGGCGACCTGGATTAAAAACTTGAATTTGAAATGCAGCCCTTTCAGTTTAATGTCGTCAATTATACCGAGGATGCATATTATAAAACTTCCCAGGAAAATACCTCTCAGCGACCTGAGTGTCCCCGTGGGGAAGTCAGTAAAAATCCTGATAACCGAGAGCGAAACCCAGAAAGAGACGGCTATGGCCAGTCCGCCGAGGTACGGCACCGGCGCCTTGTGGGTTTTTATTATGGAGTGCGGGACGTCCATTATGCCGAGTTTTAAAGCAATTTTTCTCATAACGGGAACAATCGCTATGGAAACCAGAAATGATAAAACAAAGCAAATCAGTAAGTACATTTATCGTTATTCCTTTAACGTCTGCCGAAGGCCCGGGGACGGGATTTATCGTTTCCCGCAGGGGGAAATCACCGTTACCCGGTCCTGTACAGGTAAACGTCATTTTTGTTAAATTCAACTTCAAGATTTTTTATGAGGTTTTCCCAGTTCTTTTTACCGCGCGGGGTAAAATTAAGAATGCCGTACGGAGCTAACCGCCCTGCTTCATTTTTGTTATACAGGAGGTGCGTAATTTTCGCACCCCTGATTTTTGCAAGCATATCAGCATGGTTTTTTGAATCGTTCGCAAGTTTGGCGAAGGGGTCGGGTGCATATACGTTCGTAGCGATGTAGTCCCTTTTGCAGTAAAACCCGCGTTGCTCGCCTATGAAATAAATTTTGTCATTTACCGGGAGGTTCCTGTTAATGTAGTCAAAGGCGGGGTACGGGGAATATTTCAGTTTTTTTGCCAGGTATTCCCCCCGGGTTTCTATCCCCAGCGCCACCCAGAACGGGTCAATGATTTTCTGGATATTGAAATACAGGGAAAAATTTGAAACCAGCAATAAAACGACAAGGGAGTGGACGAATATTTTAATAAACGTCCCGCCCTCTTTCCGTATGGCGGAAATTGTGTACCCGGAAATCACCGCCAGTACAGGCAGTAAAGGATAGAGGAACCTCAGGACGGGTTTTGCAGAAAACCACACAATGAAATGCAGAAAGACATAACCTAACAGCAATAAGACCTCTTTCCTTTTTTCTTTCAGCAGCAGCACGGCGGGCACCGTCACAAAATATATGACCCAGCCGAAATCGCCAAGAACGTCAATCCCGCCGCCATATTTCTGGGGTGTTGAGATAATATTCCATGGCAGTTGGAATAATTCAAGCAGGATGTTGCTTTTAAATCCGTACTCTGTCAGGACTGCAAAATAATTTCTGGCGCTTACCTGCGGCCACGGGATATTTTTAAAACCGAGGACGTTGTATAAAAAAGGGAACACAGGATTGCCGACATTGATTATGTTCTTAATAGCCCACGGGAGAAAGAACATAACTGCGATGGAATTCATAACGAGTATCTTCTTAACTGATGCGAATGAAAGTTTTTTGTCTTTCAGCAGTATTATAAAGAGGATAACCGATATTGCGGCGGGGGTAATGACTCCCGTATATTTTGTACCCATGGCGAGCCCGGAAAAAGCGCCGGCAAGATATAAGAACCCGTCGGATCGGGATGCGGCGTAAATTGAAACGCTGAATACGGACATAAACGTAAAAAATGCAAGCCCGCCCTCAACGTAACTGCTGCCCGCAAGCAGCATGAAAGACGTTGTGGTTGAAAGCAGCAGGGCAGAGACCAGCCCGGCAGCCGTCCCGTTAGCCATCCTGCCGGGCATTTCGTCAAGAGCCCCGCGGTTGAAGAAACGCCTGCAGAAACAGAAAACGGCGAGCAGCGAGAATATGCCGAAAGCAAAGGAGAAGAGGTTGGGCAACGTCTCCGTGCCGGTAAAAAGGGCGAGTGTATATAGCATCTCCATGTTTTGCGGAAAATGCGAGTAGATATTAAACAATGGGGAAAATATTTTGCCCTCCATTATGTACATTCCGGGCAGGGCAAGGTGATATACGAGCGAATCGTAATATGTCGGCGGGGCGAAACACGTCACGGCAACAAGCCCGGCGCTGATCAGGATAAAAAAAAGCACGGCGGCATGCAGGGCATCAATTTTCGGCATTTTTACTGCGGACAATTCCCTGAAAAGCGAAAGTATATCACGGTGCAAAAATGCAAACGCAGATAAAACCGCAACCCATATTATTGTTGTATGGTAAAGGCCGGCGACCCCCAGGATGAACATAACGGCGATGACTGCGCCGGTACCGGCGCCGAATTCAAAGATGTTCTTTTCAAGCGCGCTCGCGAACCGGATTTCTGTTTTCGCGCTTATAGCCCGTATAACCGCCCTCCCTGCTGCCATGCACAGCCCGACGAAAATAAGGAGCGCGGCAATGTCTTTCAGGATGATAGTAATGCCGGCCAGCGGGTAAGCGAGAAAATACCCAGCCGTAATCAGCACGGCAATCAAACAATAAAAAATCAGATATGCTTTGGAGAAAATAGTTTGCATTTTATAATACCGCTTTTGTGGAACAGGTATTTCATTATTGTGAATAACGTTTCAACCCCGTATTTTGAACTCCGGATAAAATTTATTGACGACGCCTCTGCAAAATATTTTGCAGGCACAGGTACGTCCCCTATGCGGAACCCGAAATATGCCGCCTCTATCAGGAACTGCTGGTCAAATACGAAATCGTTAGAATTGTTTTCCCACGGTACCGTATCCAGCACCTTCCTTGAATAAGCCCTGAGCCCGGAGTGCCACTCACCCAGGTTTTGTCCTAAAATCAGGTTTTCAAGGATGGTAAGGAACCTGTTTGACAGGTATTTATACAGGGGCATGCCGTTGCTTATGGCTTCCTTCCTTGTCCTTATGCGGTTACCGAGGACGAAATCACATATATCCTCTTTAATGAAAGCGGTCATATGCGAGATTATCTTCGGGTCGTACTGGTAGTCGGGATGAATCATTACAATTAGGTCTGCTCCTGATTTAAGGGCCTCCCTGTAACAGGTCTTTTGGTTGGCGCCATAACCCATGTTCTTTTCGTGTGTGATTGTCCTCAGCCCGAGTTTTTTTGCAATCTCCACGGTCCCGTCAGTTGAGCAGTCGTCAACAAGCAGTATTTCATCCGCAGTGCCCGGGGGAATTTCCCGCAGGGTCATTTCAAGCGTCTTTTCGGCATTGTAGGCAGGCATCACTATTATTGTTTTCATACGAGGGCTCCCCTGTAAATATTCTCCGTTTCCTTGACCATCTTTTCCATGTTAAAAAATTTCCTGACTTTTTCCCGGGCATTGTTTCCCATCTTTTTCGCTGCCTCAGTATTTTCAATAAGCCATATTATCTTCTCCGAAAGTTCTTTTGGGCTGGCCGGACGGACTATTAACCCGTTGAGCCCGTCGTCAATAATCTCCCGGACGCCGCCAGTGTCCGTTGAAATTACAGGTCTGCCCTGTGACATCGCCTCAAGCAGGACGTTCGGAGTGCCCTCCCACAGCGACGGCAGGACGAATATGTCGGACGATGAAATTATCCGGACGGACTCGTCAGCCGGCTGAAAGCCCGTGAATATCACTTTATCTAGTATTTTCATTTTGAGCGCCTGCGCTTCAAGTTGTCTTTTCTGCGGCCCGTCACCGGTTATGACGAACAAGACGTTCTTGAATTTTGAAAGTACGGAGGGGATTGCAGAAATAAAATGTTCCATCCCCTTCTGTTCGTGCAGGCGGCCGGCCGTGCAGACCATAATGTCTCCGTCCGCAATTCCCAATTGCGACCTCACTGCTTCCCTTGCGCCGGGTTGCTGCACCGTTTGCTCAACTCCGTTATACAGGACAACGAGTTTGTCGGCCGGCATCCCCCCTTTGACGAGGAAAGATTTGAGCGCCATTGAGTTCACTATGATTTTTCTGCACATGCCCGACGTCAGCCGTTCAACCGGGGCCTGCCATCTTTTCTGTTTCTCCATC
>JAHJSO010000043.1 GCA_018830385.1 Elusimicrobiota bacterium
GGGTGGGCAAGGGGATTGCTTCGGCTGCGCCTCGCAATGACAGGGTGGGCAAGGGGATTGCTTCGGCTGTGCCTCGCAATGACAGGGTGGGCAAGGGGATTGCTTCGGCTGTGCCTCGCAATGACAGGGTGGGCAAAGAGATTGCTTCGGCTGCGCCTCGCAATGACAATATGAACAAGGTGCTTGCCGCCCTGTTGTCTTTCCCCGTGTGCCTTATGATAGCAGCCGGTTGTTTCGCCGCAGGCACCGACCCGTCTGCATTCCTGTCTTACGGGGCTGGCGGCAGGGCTTTCGGCCTCGGGGGCGCCTATGCAGGGATATCCGAAGACGCAACCGCCACTTATTACAACCCGGCTGCTCTCGGGGCGCTCCAGTATAAGCAACTGCTAACGTCCTACTCAACCCTGTGGGAAAACACGGATTACAGTTATGCCGGCTACACCCACCCTCTGGTGGATGCGGGAGCGTTGGGTTTTAACATTGTCCGGCTTTATTCAGGCGGGGCTGAACGCAGGGATATTTATAACAAGCCACAGGGGAATTTTGACCACTCGCGCACAGGCATAACGGTGGGTTACGGTAAGGGCATATACAAAAACATTTATGCGGGGCTTAACGGCAAATTCATTAATTCAGTCCTGGACACGAACACGGCGAATTACTTTTCCGTTGACGTCGCGGGTTATTACCGCATAAACCACGTGCTGAGCATAGGCGCCAACCTCCAGAACGTAATTCCCATAACGATGAGCAGTACCGACGACCGCCTGCCGCTGAATTTCAAGATGGGAGCGGGTTACAAGGTATTCGGGGACAAAGTGTTGTTTGCGGTTGACCTGAACAAGAACTCGGGACGCAGTTCCAGTATCATTGATTTTTATTCATTGGGGCTGGAGAGCAGACCTTTTAATTTCTTGAGTTTCCGCCTTGGCAAAAACGTCCATGAGGTTACTGCCGGTTTCGGTTTGAAACAATCCATAACAGGCATTATATTTTCTCTTGACTATGCAGTCGCAATGCATGATTATTTAGGGGTTTCGCACAGGGCGTCTCTTGATTTCAGGTTCGGCAGGAGTATAGAAGAGATAAAACTTGCCCGGAAAACACAGGAGGACTCGTCCATCAGTGAACCGAAACCCGAAGAGATAATGATTAAAGAACAGAAAGAAGACAAATTCAGGGCACTGTATCAGGATGCGGTTGAAAGTTATAAACAGGGACTGTTTTCAATCGCACTTGAGAAATTCAATGCGGCAAAGGAAATTTTACCCGAAGACACGCTTGTGCCGGTCTATATTGAGCGGCTTGGTACAATCGTCGGGGTGATAACTCAGCACATAAGTTCCGGGAAGGCAGGCGATCTTCTCAGGAGGGGGGTTGCATACTTCGTTGAAGGTGATGGTGAAAGCGCCGTCAAGACGATTGCTTATCTTCTCTCCATTGAGCCGGAGAATTTTACGGTTGAACGGCTTCTGAACCGCCTGGAGGAGAAAACAGGGATTAAGGCGGAGAAATCAACCCCGATGACAAACCTGTCTGTTGTGGAACAGAAATTATATGAGTGCTTAATACATTTCAAGAAGAGGGATTTCTGGAAAGCGATATCCCTGTGTGAACAGATACTTGTTCTTGAACCCGACAATGTGGCCGCTTACAAGCGAATGGGAAGCGCGTTTTATGCTCTCGGGGAAAAAGAAAAGGCAAAAGAGGTCTGGCAGAAAGCCCTTTTAATACAGCCCGACCCGAAGTTGAAGGACTTTATTGAAAAAATGAAATAAAACAAGGGGAAAGTATATATGGGTGTTATATTGCTCCTGTGCGTGTTGATTGGTTTTTGTCCCGAAACAATGGCCCAGTCCATGATGGAACAAAAACTGGCCCTTGAGAGCTCAATCCAGGAGAGGACGGAGAGAATCGTAGAGAAAATAATCGGTTCCAGAGAGACAGTGGTTCTTGTGAATGTTGAACTGGCGACTGAGAAATCCAAAACCGAGAGGCCGCTTTACCCCGGTATGACCGGCTCACAGGAGGAATATCTGCCGGGGATAACATATTCCTATGTTCCCCTTGACCTTGAGGCGGCAGGGTATTCAAATGTAACAATCAAAAAAATAAACATATCTATAACTGTTGACACAAAAATTACCACGCCTGTGGTTGACAGGATTAAGAAAGAAATTACATCGCTTATGGGTCTCAATACCCTCAGGGGTGACGTTGTGGACGTTCAGAAGATTGTGTTTTCGTCAAAAAAGATTAACTGGGGGGAGCAACTGCTGAACTTGTTTTCAAATTTATACTGGATTGTTGTTCTCGGACTTATCGCACTGTTTCTTTTCGGGCCGCTCAGGAACTTCTTTAAGACAATCGTAAAGGCGATGGAAATCAGAATAGATGCGGATACAAAAATAAGGAATTATGATGATGCGTCGCGTGCGGGTATCGGCGGAGGCAATCCTTTTATGCCGTCAGGCCCCATAGAACTTACGCTGGACAGAAAAAGACCTCAACTAAAGAAAGGGGAAGAAGAACAAATGAAGATGAAAAAGTTCGGGTTCATTGACGCCAACAACCTTAAGAATCTTATTTTCCTGCTGAAAGAAGAAAAACCGGAGAAGATTGCAATACTCACGAGTTATCTGTCTTCCGAGTTCACGTCGCAGGTTATTAATTCTCTCCCGCCGAAGAAACAGGCGCAGGTTGCTCTCACGCTTACGATGCCCAGAATAATTGACCCGCAGGAGGTTGACGAACTGGAGAAGGAAATGAAGCAAAAGATTGACTACCTCGTCGGCGGGGACGATTATTTTATGAATTTGCTTGACCAGGTTGATATTGAAACGCAGGAAAATATTTTGCAGAATCTGGAAGGGACAAACCCCGCGCTGGCGACAAAGATAAGACAGGCGCTTTTCTTCTTTAACGACATCGTAATCCTTGACAAGCAGGTCCTGCAGAAGGTTATAAGGGAGATCCAGAGGCAGGGGCTGTCCCTTGCGCTTGCGCTCAAAGGCGCAGCGGATGGGGTAAAATCAAAGGTTATGGAAACATTGACCGAAGGAGCCAGGGCGATGCTTGCCGAGCAGATTGACCTCCTGGGAGACGTAACGGAAAAGAGGGCTCAGGATGAACAGAAGCAGATTGCAATAATTATCAAGCAGTTAGAAAAGGCGGGGGAGATTATTATTGACAGGGGCAAAAAGTTTAATATCATTGATATTGATGAGGACAAATCAACCGCAGTCGTACCGGAAGAGGTAAACAAAGAAGAAAGGAGTATATAACTTATGGATTTTATGACAATTACGGGGTTGTTGGTTGGCGGGCTTGCAGTGTATTATGCCCTGGCAGTGGGGGGTATAGGGGATCTTATATTTAATCTACCTGCTGCAGTTCTGGTATTCGGTGGAACACTTGGAGCGACCATGGTTACATATCCATGGTCAATATTTAGCAGGGTGCCAAAAGCGGTAGGACTGATGCTATTCCCCCCAAAGCGACTTTCGCCGGAACACTATATTACACTTCTGGTGCAACTTTCAGAGAGGGCAAAAAAATCAGGTATTGACAGTTTACAGGATGACATACCGAAAATACAGGACCCATTTTTAGTGGATGGATTACAGATGCTTCTGGACGGACTGGATGCAAATATGGTCAGGGAGAACCTGGACAAAGAAATCGTTTTTTTGAGACGCAGGCATTCCCAGCTTACCTCTGTTTTCAGAAGTATGGGCACCTATGCCCCGATATTCGGTCTTCTGGGAACCCTTATAGGTGTTGTTCAGGTTTTGCAGAACCTTACTGACCCCACGTCCATTGGTGCGGCTATGGCTGTGGCGGTTGTCACAACTTTCTACGGGATATTCAGCACAAATTTTTTCTATCTGCCGACTGCAGGAAAACTGGATTCTTTAACCGAGCAGGAGGTCCTCCTGAAAGAGGTCGCTATTGAGGGAATCTTATCCATACAAAAAGGGGATATCCCGATGATTGTTTCCCGCAAACTGCATGCCTATCTGGCGTACAAAATAAGACAATTCCACCGAAAGAAAGGGACTAAATAAATTAAAATGCCGCCAGAAACGAAACAAAAAGAACAGGAAAAAATTAGCAGGGAACAAAAATCAAAAGAAAAACAGATATGGCTTACTGTTTACTCTGATATGACGACGAACCTCGCCTTATTTTTTCTTATATTGTTTTCCATTACCCGTCTCAGCGCTCCCCAGCGGGAAAAACTTTATGAATCGCTGAAAAAACAGTATAAAGAAAAAACAAAGCAGGAAGAGGTGCAGGTCGTAAAAGAAGAGGAGCAGAAGAAAAAGGATGTGGATGAGTTAAAAAAATTAGCGTATGTGGAAGAAACACAACAACAGATAAAGATAACCCTGCCAAGCCCCGTGCTTTTTGATTTAAACAAGGTGGAACTCAAAACACAGGCGATGAATATACTTTCGCAGATAGCGACGGTTCTGAAGGGCTCTGATTATCCGATTATTGTGGAGGGACATACTGATAACCTCCCGGTTTATGGCGGGAGATACCCTTCCAACTGGCACCTCTCTTCTGCAAGGGCTTTCTCTGTGATAGAATATTTTGTTAATGAGGGGAAGATTAACCCTAAAAGGTTTTCGGCGATGGGTTATGCTGAATACAGGCCCGTTGTTCCAAATGATACAGAAGAAAACCGTTCCATAAACAGGAGAATTGAAATTATAGTGGTAAAGATATGAGTGCTGAAAATAACAAAAAAAGTTATTCGGAAGAAAATATAGAAATCGGGGAAACAATTGACCCCGGTTCTGCGTGGCTGATACCTTATGGGAACATGATGACCATCCTGATGGTATTCTTTTTAATCCTTTATGTATTTTCTTACCAGGCGGACAGCGCTACCTATGAGAGGGTCGTGACAAAGATTCAAAAGGAATTTACGACCAAGGGGGAAAAGGCGGAAAAAATAGCCAGGAAGGCGCAGGAAGCGGAACAGGTTGAAAAGATGGCGGAGTATTTTGCTGAAAAGGGTTTTGACAAATTCGCCAAGGTTGAGATTAATGCCGAGAGGGTCAGGGTTACCCTTTCAAATCCTGTGCTTTTTTCACTCTGTGAAGCGGTTCTTAAACCAGAGGCGAAACTCCTTTTAAAGCCCATATCTGAACTCACCAAGATTCTCCCTTCAAAAATAATAATTGAAGGACATACTGACAACCTCCCGATTTATGGCGGTAAATACAAATCAAACTGGGAACTCTCGGCAGACAGGGCGATAAGCGTGGTCAAATATATGGTTAATGAAGAAGATGTCGCTCCTGAAAGGTTTGCTGTGGCGGGATATGGAGAGTTTCGTCCGGTAGCGCCAAACGATACCGAGGACAACAGGGGGAAAAACAGAAGGATAGAGATAGTACTTTTGCGGTCATAAACTGGCGCCCTTTAATATTTTTTAAAAAACCCTTGACATTTCTCAAAAAACCGTTATACTAATAATGTTTACAATTTTGTAACCTATGATACCGGAGGGATATAAAATATGGCCGAAAATACGTTGTCTGAAGACAGGGTTTTAAGAGAACTTCTGCGAACGGAAAGCGATATGGCAAAAGAGACAATCCGGCTTTTACAATCCCGTTACAATTCAGAAAAGCAGCAGTGGGACAAGGTATTTAAAGGAAAAGAGTCCGACTTAGTCGCTCTAAGGGGCAAACTGGTTGAAACCGAACAACGGCTTAAACAACTGAGGGATGAATCGTCCTGGCAGAGCCACCGGGAGATGGAACACCTGAAACTGTCCGTTGAAGAAATAAAAATAAGGAAAGAGAAGGAAATAGAAAAATGGCAGGTCATAGAAAATAAGGTCAGGACGTACAGGCAGATTGCCGACGAGACCCAGTCCAGGCTACTTGAGGAACAGAGGAAACTGGCGGAAACGAGAGAAAAGCGCCTGCAGGAAGAGCAGGACTTCCGCCAGCAGATTGAAAAATACAACGGACAGGTGGTTGAACTTCAGAACACGCTGCTGAAAAAGGAACAGGACTGGACAATAGACAGGGCGAGATACGAGAAGGAGGTTGAACGTCTCTCCGAACAACTTAAAACATTTGAACTGGTTATCCATGACGATAGGACAAGCAGGGATAAAACGATCGGGGATAAGGACGAACACATAATCAGGTTCCAGAAGGCGCTTCAGGATTTAAGCGTTGAACTGGTTCAGGAGAGACAGCGGAACGAAACACTCCTGCAGGAAGTGGCAGAGCGGGATAAAAGGATAACCGGTCTGGAAAGCAGGAATAATGAAATTATAACCCGGATTGAACAGGAACGCAGGGAATGGCAGGAGGCATGGCA
>JAHJSO010000221.1 GCA_018830385.1 Elusimicrobiota bacterium
CTTGGAAGAAATTTTGTCCGCGCTTCGCTGGGCGGTGTGCGGGACGAGGCGGAAATAAGGGGCCACAGGAGAACTTACATCGGCTCGCTGCCCGGAAGGATATTGCAGTGGATGCGGAAGGCGAAGTTCAAGAACCCCGTTTTCCTGCTGGACGAAATAGACAAGATGGGCAGCGACTGGCGCGGCGATCCTTCGGCCGCTCTCCTTGAGGTGCTTGACCCCGAACAAAACTTCAGTTTTGTTGACCACTACATGGACGTTGAGTTTGACCTGTCTTCTGTAATGTTCATAACGACTGCGAACACGCTGTTTTCAATCCCCCCCTCGCTCGTCGATCGTCTTGAAATACTGAGGTTCCCGGGATATACCATTGACGAAAAAATAAAAATCGCCGAGAAGTATCTTATACCTAAACAATTAAAAGAACACGGGTTCATAAAGGAAGTAAAAGAAACAAAGAACGGCGGCCACAACGCAGAAAGCAAAAACAACAAGAACGGCGGCCCCAACGGAACAACAGTAAGTTTCACAAAGGATTCAATAGAGGAAATTATCCGGAACTATACAAGGGAGGCGGGCGTAAGGAACCTGGATCGCGAAATTGCAAACGTCTGCCGGAAAGCGGCAAAAGAACTCGCGATGGACGAGAAGAAAAAAACGATTGCAATTACAAAGAAAAACACAGGGAAATACCTGGGCATACCGGAATTCCTCAGAGAAAAGGTATCGCCCAACGATGTCGGTGTCTCAACGGGGCTCGCATGGACCGAGCACGGAGGCGAAACCCTGACAATTGAGGTTATGATGATGAATGGTAAGGGGAAATACATCCTCACGGGAAAATTGGGCGAGGTAATGCAGGAGAGCGCCCAGGCGGCGATGTCTTATATCCGGTCCATATCCCATAAATACAAAGTGAAGAATGACTTTTTCAAGAACAAGGACTTCCACATTCACATTCCGGAAGGAGCCATACCCAAGGACGGGCCGTCGGCAGGAATAGCCATGGCGACCGCGCTGGCAAGCGCCGTTTCAAACAGGCCCGTAAAAAAGGACATAGCGATGACGGGTGAAATTACGCTGAGGGGAAGGGTCCTGCCGATAGGGGGACTGAAGGAAAAACTTATTGCCGCTTACGGAGAAAACATAAAGACGGTTATATTCCCCGAATCAAACAGGAAGGATTTGAAGGAAATACCGCAAAAGATACAGAAGAGCATAAAACTCGTTACTGTCAAGCACATGGACGATGTCTTAAAAATCGCTCTGGGTTAGGAGGCCTCTCAAAATGAAAAAGTATTTTTTATTAACACCCGGACCGACACCAATACCACCGCAGGTTGCACAAAAGGAATCCCTGCCGATACTTCATCACAGGACAGACGAGTTCGGGCAGGTATTTGTTGAGGTAATCAACGGCTTGAAGTATGTTTTTCAGACGAAAAACGAGACCCTGCTTATGACCTCTTCCGGGACGGGGGCGATGGAATCCACCGTGGCGAATCTACTTTCACCGGGGGACGAGGTTATTGTCGCCTCTTCCGGTGTATTCGGCGACAGGTGGGCGAAAATCTGCGACGCCTACGGAATAAAAGTTATTAAACTGGACTCCGAGTGGGGCAGAAGCGTTGAACCGCAGAATATTGAAGAAACATTAAGGTCAAATCCGAAAATAAAGGCGGTCTTCACAACACACACGGAGACATCAACCGGGGTCGTAAATGACCTGAAGACAATCGGGGAAATAGTGGATAAAACGGAAGCGGTTCTGGTTATAGACGCTATAAGCGGGCTTGGGGCACAGACGCTTTATACCGATGACTGGAAGTTGGATGTTGTGGTCTCCGGCTCACAGAAAGGTTTTATGTGCGCCCCGGGTCTTGCCTTCGTCTGCATAAGTCCAAAGGCATGGAAATATGTGGAAACGGCAAAATGCCCGAGGTTTTACTGGGATTATAGACGGATGAAAAAATCTGTTTCCGAAAAGCAAACCCCTTTCACCCCTGCTGTTACCCTTGTGGTATCTCTGGCAGAATCACTCAGAATGATAAAAGAAGAGGGACTTGAAAAAATATTTGCAAGAACACACAAACTCGCCACGGTAACACGGGCTGCATTAAAATCACTGAATCTTAAACTTTTTGCAGATGAGAAATGTGCCTGCGATGTTCTCACGAGTGCCATGGTGCCTGATGGTATTGAAGGCGGAAAAATTGTGAAAACCCTGCGGCAGGAATTCGGCATATCAATAGCGGGCGGGCAGGAAAAACTTAAAGGTAAAATTATACGGCTCGCACACATGGGCTATATTGACCAGTTTGACCTGATTGTTGGCTTTGCAGGACTTGAAATAGTACTCGGACGACTGGGACACAAAGTAGAACCAGGCAGGGCGGTCGGAGTCGCTGAAAAAATTCTTGGTGAACATGACAAAAATGTATAAAATTTTAATGACGTATTCAAATACAGAAGGGCTGGATAAATTGTTGACCCATGGCGATTTTAAGGTTGACATTGTCCCGAAGCCAACCCAGGAAAAACTTGCAGAGATTATTCCTGAATATGATGGTTTGTTAATCCGCTCGGAAGTAAAGGTTACGAACGATATTCTGGGTTCGGGTAAAAACCTGAAACTCGTTGTGAGGGCGGGGACAGGCGTTGA
>JAHJSO010000222.1 GCA_018830385.1 Elusimicrobiota bacterium
GATGACACTGCTGAGATAACAGGAATCAACCCTGCGGGCTACGTCCTCCAGCGCGGCAACCCTGCCCCTGCCCAATTTTATTTCTTTCAAAGCCAGTCCTAACTGTGAAGACAGTACCCCCTGCGTGTTCTCAACGGCCACGTTCATCGCCGCGCCGAAATCAAGCCCCGCTTCAACAAGCAGCGTAAGAAGGTCAAGTATGTCGGGCAACTCCTTAAAAATCCGCCGATGCATTTTCCTCCGTTTCATAATGAGGTTGATGACGGGTCCCCCGCACCCCGTTGCAAGTGAAACAAGAACTATAAAAAGGTTAAAGTTGCCCAACAATAGACAGAACAGCACAACGCATGTTAGAGTAAAAACGACCTGCGTCCCGACAAAGGTGTACCTGTCCTCCGCTTTTTGAATATCCTTTCTTAAATATAAAAGATACCTTTTGACGGGCGCAAGCCCTTCAATCAGTGAGACATTATTCCCGATAATGGCTGACACGCTCCTTATTTTCTCACTGAACGAAACCGGCCTGCTGCCGACGCCATGGTACATCATCCTTATGCCGGACTTCCCTTCAGACAAAACCCGCCGGACAACGTTATAAAGGACAATGCAGTCGGCCATAACAAGAATACCGATTATAAAAAGCATCTTTAAACCTCAATCGTAACGATTTTCATGATTATATAGTTGCCCAGCGCAGCCATCCCCATGGCGGACAAAAGAATTAGTTTTCCCGCAACCGTCCTGAACATAATCCCGAACATCGCCGGTTCCATTAATGACAGGACAACCAGTATCAAAAATGGCGTAAGGGTAATCGTCCAGGCGGAAAGCTGTCCCTGTGACGTAAGGGCCTTTATCCTGTTTTTCAGTTTCTTCCTCTCCCTCATCGTGCGGACGATGCCCGTCAGGTTGCTTGCAAGGTTCCCGCCGAACTGCCTTGCAACGTTCATTGAAACCACCGCGATGTTCAGTTCACTGCTGCCGATCCTTCCGGACATGGAGTTTAATGCAACGTCAATGGAAACGCCTAACCGGACCTCCCTGATAACCTCTGCAAGTTCCGCCGACAGGGGAGGCAGGGCTTTTCCTGAAGCCGTATTTATCGCTTGCATCAGCGTCCCCCCGGCGGATATTGAGTTTGCAAGCCCACCGAGAAAATCAACCAGCTGGCCGTCAATTTTTTCCCTCTTCTTATCAAGGAGAATCTTTTTAATCCTCCCCGGTATAATAATGCCCGCAAGGACAAACGGGATGCCCAACAGGACGTCCCTTACCAGAAACACTGCGATGAAAACAAACAATGCAACGCATACAATCCTTATGTTATTAAATGGCGGGACGATGTTTCCTGTATGCAAAGTTCCGGCATGCAACGTTTCTGAATATTTTTTGACGACAAAGATTAAATTGCGGGAAATCACCGCTTTTATAACCATTCTTATAACCAGAAAACATGCAAGGAATACCGCCATGCCGGTTAAACCCGCAAGCAGAGTCATCATTTTGAAAATATATTTTTGTCCAGTTCAAGCCCGTATTGTTTTATTTCTTCGTAAAAGGAAGGGACATAACCCGTCGGCTCAAACGCCCCGGAGACATTTCCGCTCTCTGAAATGCCTTCCTGCCTGTATGAGAAAATATCGTTGGTTTTAATTTCGTCCCCATGCCTTGAAAGTTCGCTTATGCGGGTAATCTTCCTGGAACCGTCAAACATCCTCTGGGTCTGGACGACAACGTCTATGGCGGCAGATATCTGGTCTTTTATCGCCTTATCGGGCAGTTCTGTCCCCGACCACAGTACCATAGTCGCAAGCCGTAAAATTGCATCCTGCGGGGTGTTTGCGTGAATTGTCGTTAAGGAACCTTCGTGCCCGGTGTTCATCGCCTGCAGCATGTCAATCGCCTCAGCGCCGCGGCACTCCCCTACGATTATCCTGTCGGGCCGCATCCTGAGGGCGTTAACCACCAGTCGCCTTATCGGGACATCCCCCCTGCCCTCAATGGATGCAGGGCGGCTCTCAAGCGGAACGACGTGTTCCTGTTGCAATTTCAGTTCTGCAGAGTCCTCAATGGTAATAATTCTTTCATCGTCCGGTATAAACGACGACAGAATATTCAGTAGTGTCGTTTTGCCTGAACCCGTCCCCCCTGAAATGATTATGTTCTTCTTAATCCGGACGCACACTTTCAAAAATTCCAGCATGTTTTGATTGAGCGAACCGCTCTCTACCATGTCTTCGGGTGAAAGCCGGTCCGTAATAAATTTCCTGATAGTAATGCACGGCCCCGCAAGAGAGAGGGGTGGTATAATTATGTTCACCCTTGAGCCGTCCGCAAGACGGGCGTCAACAAGCGGCGATGACTCATCCACCCTCCTGCCCACAGGAGCGAGTATCCTGTCCGTTACAATCCGGACGTCGTTATCGCTGTCAAACCGGACGTCAGTCCGGTGAATCTTCCCCTTTTTTTCAATAAAAATCTTGTCCTTACCGTTAACCATTATCTCCGTGATATCCGGATCCCGCAGTAGCCCCTCTAGCGGCCCGAGCCCGACGGTTTCATCCAGCAGCACCTGGACAAGGCGCGACCTGTCCGCCCGGTCTGCTATGCTCTCGCATTCCCGCGCGACCAGTTCTTCAATCTTTTTGAGCGCAGACATCTTTACTTCCGATTGTTTCCCGACGTCCGTAACCGGCCCCGTGTCCATCTTCCGTAAATCAAACTCTTCCAGGAGACGTCTTTTTATCCTCTGTTTTATTTCCCGGA
>JAHJSO010000223.1 GCA_018830385.1 Elusimicrobiota bacterium
ATTATGATAAACAAACTCATTGAGTGGTGTCTTAAAAACAGATTCGTAGTTCTGGTTTTTACGGGCGTGGTTATTGTGTGGGGTATTTATGCAATAAACCGTGTTCCGGTTGATGCTATCCCTGACATTGGCGAGAATCAGCAAATAATTTTTGTTGACTGGCCTGGCAGGGATGCTCAGACGATTGAAGACCAGATAACCTACCCGCTTACCACCCGGCTGTTCGGTATTCCCGGGGTCAAGACAGTCCGCGCCTCGTCCGCGTTCGGATTTTCAATGGTTTATGTAATATTTAATGACCGGGTTGATTTTTACTGGGGCAGGTCAAGGATACTGGAAAAACTGCAGCAGGCGCAGCAGTTCCTGCCGCAGGGGGTTATCCCCGTGCTGGGGCCTGATGCCACGGGCCTCGGCCAGGTGTATTGGTATACGGTTGAAGGCGAAGGATATTCCTTGCAGGAGTTAAGGTCGCTCCAGGACTGGTACATAAGGTATCAGCTGAATTCAGTTGAGGGGGTTTCAGAGGTCGCTTCCGTTGGCGGTTTCGTAAAACAATACCAGATAGACATTGACCCGAACAAACTTTTAATATACGGCGTCCAACTGGGCGAGGTGTTTAATGCCGTCAGAAATTCAAACATTGACGTGGGCGCTAAGGTTGTTGAGAAAGGCGGGATGGAGTTCATAGTCCGCGGCGTTGGTTTTATCAAAAAGATAGAGGACATAGATAACATTGTCGTAGGTTCTTATAAAGGCACACCCGTATATGTAAAAAATATCGCTACAGTTCAGTTGGGCCCTGAATTCAGGCGGGGCGTTCTGGACAAAGCAGGCAGGGAAGCCGTCGGCGGGGTTGTGATTGTCCGGTACAAAGAAAACCCGCTTGCAGTTATAATCCGCGTAAAGCAACGTATTAAAGAATTGGAATTAGGACTACCTCAAGGAGTAAAAATTGTTCCTTTCTATGACAGGACGGAACTCATTAAAAATACGATAAACACTTTAAGGGATACGTTGATTTTAGAAATCATCATTACTATCATTGTAGTGTTTTTCTTTTTGCGACATTTTATGTCAAATTTGATTGTTTCTTTCACTCTGCCGCTGGCAGTTCTTGTATCTTTCATCGTGATGTATTATCTTAAAGTTGATTCAAACATAATGTCCCTTTCAGGCATTGCGATTGCCATCGGCACGCTTGTTGATATGGGAATAATCATAGTGGAAAATTCATACCGGCATCTTGTATTAGACGGTGGCAAAAGGCCGCGGCTTGAAGTAATCTTTGAGGCGGCGAAAGAAGTTGGTAGCGCGGTTATCACGGCGATTTTAACTACGGTCGTTTCATTCTTCCCCGTATTTGCTTTAGAATCACAGGAGGGGAAACTTTTCGGGCCGCTGGCATACACCAAGACATTTGCATTGCTTGCGGCTGTTTTTATCGCCCTGACGCTCACGCCGGTTTTGTGTTATTATCTGCTTAAAGGCAGATTGCTGCCCGTTGAAGAAAATCCCGCCGGCAGGGTGCTGGTGAAATATTATGAAAAAATCCTGCGGTGGGTGCTGGCGAACAGAAAAAAATTCCTTTTAATTCCGGCAGCCGTATTGGCTGTTTCCCTGTTTATCGCAACAAGGATTGGCAGGGAGTTTATGCCTCCCTTTGACGAGGGGACGATACTGTTTATGCCCGTTGTCTCGCCGTCGGTATCTTTAACAGAAGCGCAGAGGATAATGCAAATCCAGAATAGAATTATCAAGGCATTCCCTGAAGTTGACTCAGTTGTCGGAAAATCAGGCAGGGCAGAGACGGCAACGGATCCCGCGCCGGTTGAAATGTTTGAGACGATTATAAATCTAAAACCAAAATCCAAATGGCGCAAAGGCGTCACAAAGGAAAAACTCATTCACGACATGGATGCCGCACTAAAATTTCCCGGCGTGGCAAACATATGGACTCAGCCGATTGTCAACCGCATTGACATGCTTGCAACCGGCATAAGGACGCCCGTCGGCGTGAAAATTTTCGGAAGCGACTTAAAAGAACTTGAACGGATTGCTGATGAAATAAAAAGGATCGTTCAGGGTGTTAAAGGCGCCGAGGACCTGTATGCTGAAAGGATTACCGGTAAACCGTATTTGGAAATTATCCCTGATAGACAACAAATTGCAAGGTATAACTTAACAATGCGCGATGTCCAGGACGTGATAGAGATGGCTATCGGCGGCGAGAATTTAACCACAACCGTTGAAGGCAGGGAAAGATACCCCGTCAGAGTCAGGTACCTTCGTGAACTGCGGGACAGCCCTGAGAAAATTCGCCGCGTGCTTGTCCCAACCCCGGCAGGCAATCAGGTTCCTTTGGGACAGGTAGCGGAAATCCGTCTTACAGAAGGCCCTGCAATGATAAGTTCGGAGAACGGCATGCTGCGGGCTTATGTCCTGATGAACGTCCGGGGCAGGGATATGGTCGGTTTCGTGGAGGAAGCGAGCAAAATTGTGGCGGAAAAAATAGCAGGGAAACTCCCGGCAGGATATTCAATCCAGTGGTCGGGTCAGTTTGAAAATCAGGTCCGCGCCAAGAAAAAATTATCCGTTCTTGTACCGATAAGTTTGTTCATCAATTATATGATCATCTTTATGTGTTTCAAGTCCCATCGCAAATCACTTACAATTTTTGCTGCTATACCTGTGTCATTATCTGGTGGAATTTTACTTCTTGCCATTTATGGATACAATTTCAGTGTTGCTGTCTGGGTTGGGTTTATTGCACTTTTTGGCATTGCTGTTGATGACGGGGTTCTCATCACAACATATCTTGACCAGGTATTTACAGAAAGAAAACCAAAAACAAAACAAGAAGTTATAGAAGCAACGGTACATGCCGGCAAAGCAAGAATAAGACCTGCGTTTATGACATCCGTTACTACAATTTTGGCACTTCTGCCGATATTCATATTCGGCGGTACAGGAATAGAAATTATCAGACCAATGGCGATTCCATCTTTCGGCGGTATGACACTTGCTGCTATAACTTGGTTTATAATTCCGACAATATATTCCTGGTTTGAGGAAAGAAAAATAAATAAAGCGTCATAGAAATTCATCGCTCGGAATAGCCCGGAATGACACACGGTTAACTGAATAATACAAACGCAGGAAGTAACTTGACAAATGTCATTGCGAACGACCAACGGGAGCGTGGCAATCTCATCTATAATTTTGAGATTGCTTCGTCGTTTTACTCCTCGCAATGACAGATTAGATAATGCGTTTGTATTAGTTACCTACGGGAATGTGAGTCACTCAATTAAGCGAACATCACAATGTAATGGACACCCGGCAATTTATATCACTATTTATTTTTATTTTATCATACATTTTGTTTGTATTTCTCACAAACAGACGGACACTTGTCGCTGTTGTAGGGTCGTTGCTGTTAGTTCTTACAGGTGCTGTCTCACTGGGTGATGCACTTGTTTCAATAAACTGGAATGTAATGGGAATATTTGTTGGCACACTTATGATGGCGGATGTTTTTATAAATAGCCGCGTGCCGGCATATCTGGCAGAAATAATTGTAAGGCATTCAAAGAATACTGCCTGGGCAATACTTTTTATTTGTCTTTTAACAGGTTTTATATCTGCTTTTGTTGAAAATGTTGCAACAGTGTTAATTATTGCTCCCGTGGCAATATCAATTTCCAGAAAGATTGGATTCAACCCTATAAAAATGATGATTGCAATTGCTGTTTCATCAAATCTTCAGGGTGCAGCCACACTTATTGGCGACTCTCCAAGTATGCTTCTTGCTGGTTTTGCAAAGATGAACTTCTGGGATTTTTTCTTTTATAAAGGTAAACCAGGTATTTTTTTTGCAGTGGAAATAGGCGCTTTGGTTTCTTTTGTGGTTCTATATCTGATATTCAGAAAAAACAGAGAAAAAATATACTTGCCGGTTACTGAGGTGGTCAAATCCTGGATACCGACAGTTTTGCTTGCACTTTTGATAATTTTTCTTGCGATATCTTCATTTGTTGATATTAAATTTTCATATACTGCAGGCGTAATATGTATGGTTTTTGGGATTGTTTCACTTTTGTGGGAGAAATTTGTAAACAAATCTTCAATTATTAAAAATATCAGATTACTTAACTGGGATACCTCTATTTTTCTGGTGGGAATTTTTGTTCTTGTTGGAGCATTAACCCTGAATGGTTGGACGGATAAAATAGCGGTAATTTTATCGGGATTAGTTGGCAAGAATATATTTCTTGGCTATTTCTTGATTGTTTTCCTTTCTGTTTTGTTTTCGTGTTTTATTGACAATATTCCATTTTTAGCTGCGATGATTCCAGTGGCAATAAAAATTTCGGCCACATTAAATATAGATCCTTCATTATATCTATTTGGTTTACTCATTGGCGCAAGTTTGGGGGGCAATATAACTCCGATAGGCGCTTCTGCAAATATTGTGTGTTGTGGCATTTTGAAAAAAGCGGGTTACACTGTAAAGTTTGGTGACTTTGTAAAAATTGGTTTGCCATTTACTCTGACAGCTGTGTCTGCAGCATTTTTATTCGGCTGGATGGTATGGAGATAAACAATGAGCGGAATAGATAAAACAGATCCCATCTGCGGAATGGAAGGCACAATTCAGGCACACGGACACTATTTCTGCAGCGGGGCTTGTATAAAAAAATATGAGCAAAAAAATAATATCACGCAGGAGAAATGTCCAGGTTGCGTTGTTAAACAGAAGAAGTGGTACAGGGAAAATTTATTTTTGGTAGTGTTAGGTCTGGCTTGCGTCCATGTAATCAATTTTGTTTTTTCGCTCTACGGGATAACAGTTCTTGATGGTTTGATATTTTCTTTTCACGATTATATAAAGAGAATCTGGCTGGCAGTCATTCTTGGATTATTCATAGGCGGCATTATAGATTATTTTATTCCAAGGGAATATATTACAAAATATTTATCCCGGAATAAAAAGAGCACAGTGTTTTATTCTGTGGGATTTGGTTTCTTAATGTCTGTCTGTTCCCATGGCATACTGGCAATATCTATTGAATTGTATAAAAAAGGTGCCTCCACCTCCTCTGTTATAGCGTTTTTGCTGGCTTCACCCTGGGCAAATTTTCCTGTGACAATTCTGTTGTTTAGTTTTTTTGGTATTAAAGCGTTATTTTTTATTATTTCTGCAATTGTTATTGCGATTATCACCGGTTTAATTTATCAGGTGCTGGAGAAAAAAGGCATGGTTGAAAGCAATAAAAATGTTTTTCAGCCCGAGCAGGATTTCTCAATTATTAAAGATATAAAAACAAGGATGAAGGGAACCAGAATTAATCCGGAAAGTTTAAAAATCACACTTATGGGCATTATGAACGGTTCCTGGTCCCTTGCCAAAATGGTTTTATGGTGGATTTTAATTGGCATGTTTCTGGCATCAGCGACAGCAACTTATATCCCGAAAGATTTTTTTATTCATTATATGGGCTCCGGTTTATCTGGTTTACTTGTGACACTGGCTCTGGCAACAGTCATAGAAATTTGTTCAGAGGGCTCAGCCCCGCTTGCTTTTGAAATCTTTCGCCAGACAGGTGCTTTTGGAAATTCGTTTGTATTTTTAATGGCAGGCGTATCAACCGACTATACAGAAATTGGTCTACTCTGGTCAAATATCGGCAGAAAAACAGCATTGTGGTTGCCTGTTATAACCGTCCCGCAGGTGCTTATCTTAGGGTATTTGTTTAATACACTTTTATAGAAAACTGTCATTGCGAGCCCGAAGAGCGTGGCAATCAGGGTGTCATTGCGAGCCCGAAGGGCGTGGCAATCTCACGCTATTTGTTTAATATCCTGTTCTGATTCTGACCAAAATCCAATTCTTATTTTGCATGGGAGATTTATTTAAGAGATGCGTAATAAAGGGAAGGTTTATCTGGTAGGCGCAGGGCCCGGCGGGCATGACTTAATTACCGTCCGGGGTATGAGGATTTTAGAACAGGCGGACGTTGTTGTTTATGACTACCTTGCAGACAAATCAATTTTGAAATACGCAAAACCCGGAACGGAACTAATCTGCGCTGACGAATTATCTCCAGAAAAACACAGCGATAGTTTTATCAAAAAACAAAAATTAGTAAATGAAATACTTGTAAAAAAAGCAAAACAGGGGAAGAAAATAGTCCGGTTAAAAAACGGAGACCCGTTCATCTTCGGAAGAGCCACGGAAGAACTTAACGTATTGGTTAAAAACAACATGGACTTTGCCGTTATCCCCGGAGTTACCTCGGCAAGTGCCGCCGCTTG